>NZ_JBXWSG010000045.1:0-27492 GCF_059613305.1 Ruegeria sp. BHSB056
TAGATATCGCGTCCCCAAACCCGATCCAGCAATTGTTCACGACTCCAGACCCTGCCCGGCTTTTCCATGAACGTGCTGAGAAGCCGGAATTCGGTTGGACCCAGTTTCAAGGGCTTGCTGTCGCGGCTGACCTTGTGGGTTTCCGAATCCAGAATGATGTCATCGTACTCCAGTCGCAAGCCAACAGTTGCCGGTCGGACACGGCGCAGTTGTGTTCGGACACGCGCCATCAGTTCGACGATCGAATATGGCTTGACCACATAATCGTCGGCACCGGTTTCCAGCCCGCGAACCTTGTCTACCTCTTCTGATCGGGCCGACAGCATGATTATCGGGATCGAGCGTGTGTCCGGACGGCTTTTGAGCCGGCGGCAAACCTCAATCCCGCTTAGGTTGGGCATCATCCAGTCCAGAACAATGATATCCGGGCAGTCTTCGTCGACCAGCAGCATAGCTTCGTCACCGTTGGCCGCCTTTGAGACGCGAAAACCTTCGGCTTCAAGGTTGTAGGCCAGCACCTCGCGTTGGGCCAACTCATCCTCGACCACCAGAACCGTCGGTTGATCTGCGGACATCTCAAGCCTCTCCTACGCTGTTTGCGACGTTATATCGGCCTTGGGCCGAGCCTCGGTCGGGCGGTCGCCTGTAACCAGATACACCACCTGCTCGGCAATCGAGGTTACATGGTCGCCCATACGCTCGATGTTCTTGGCGATGAAATGCAGGTGCATACATGCCGAAATATTGCGCGGATCCTCAGCCATGAAAGTCAGGAATTCGCGGAACAGGCCGTTATACATCTGGTCGACCTCTTCATCACGGTTGATGACGTCGGTAGCCAGTTCCGCGTCGCGCTGAATATAGGCGTCCAGCGCGTCTCGCAGCATACGTTCAACCTCGCGCGCCATGCGGCGCAAGGCAGCGGCACTGCCGCTGATCTCGCCAGCACTGGCCAGAACGGTCGTACGCTTGGCGATGTTCTTCGCGTAATCGCCAATCCGCTCGAGATTACCGGATACTTTCAGGACCGAAAGAACCAGTCGCAGGTCACTGGCCGTGGGCGCGCGCAAGGCAATCAGACGCGCAGTTTCCTCGTCAATCAGGTCTTCCAACGCGTCGATAGCCTTGTCACCTTGCCGCACTTCCTGGGCCAGCTCAATGTCGCGGCTTTCAAGCGATCGCGCCGCGCTCATGATAGCAGCCTCAACCAGACCACCCATCTTCATGATATGCGCCTGGATCGCCTCGAGGTCGCGGTCAAAAGCAGATGCAATATGTTGTTCGCTCATTGTTTGATACCTGTGCTTAGCCAATACGGCCTGTAATGTAGCTTTCCGTGCGCGGATCGACCGGATTGGTGAAAATCTGACCGGTTTCACCAAATTCGACCAGATTACCCAGGTGGAAGAAGGCCGTTTTCTGGCTGACACGCGCGGCTTGCTGCATCGAATGGGTGACGATCACAACCGAGTATCGCGACCGCAATTCGTCGATCAACTCTTCGACCTGTGCGGTTGCAATCGGGTCCAGCGCCGAGCACGGCTCGTCCATCAACAGAACTTCCGGTTCAGTTGCCACGGCGCGGGCGATACACAGACGCTGCTGTTGACCCCCTGAAAGCCCCGTGCCGGGCGCATCCAGACGGTCCTTGACCTCATCCCAGATTGCGCCTCGACGCAGGGATTTCTCAACGATCTCATCCAGTTCCGCTTTATTCTTGGCCAAGCCGTGGATGCGCGGACCATAGGCCACGTTGTCGTAGATCGACTTGGGGAACGGGTTCGGTTTTTGGAACACCATGCCCACTTTGGCACGCAACTGAACGGGGTCGACCCGCTTGTCATAAATATCTTCGCCGTCCAGCAGGATATCACCTTCGACTCGGCAGATATCGATGGTGTCGTTCATCCGGTTCAGACACCGCAGGAAGGTCGATTTTCCACAACCCGAAGGGCCGATAAAGGCCGTGACGGTCTTGTCTTCGATCTCAACACTCACGTCCTTGATGGCGTGGGTATCACCGTAGTAAACCTGAACCTTCTTCGCGTTGATCTTGATGTCTTTGGAGTCCACGGTTCTCTCCACTCGTGTCATGTCGTTCATTATTGCCCCCAATTACCAGCGGCGTTCAAAGCGGCGGCGCAGTATGATAGCGATGATATTCATGGTCAGCAGGAACATCAAAAGGATGATGATGCCGCCCCAGGCCTTTTCGTAGAACCCGACATCAGCGCGTGCGGCCCAAGTGTAAATCTGGGCGGGCATTGCCGAGTTCGGCTCGGTAAAGCCGGCAAGGAACCCGTCGGGATATCCCCGCGCCACAAAACCTACCATGCCGATCAGCAGCAACGGTGCGGTTTCACCCAAGGCTTGTGCAAGACCGATGATGGTACCGGTCAGAATGCCCGGCGCGGCCAAAGGCAGCACGTGGTGAAACACCGCCTGCATTTTCGAGGCCCCTACCCCCAACGCCGCATCACGGATCGACGGCGGAACCGCTTTCAACGAGGCGCGGGTCGAGATGATGATCGTGGGCAATGTCATGAGAGTCAGAACCAGACCACCAACCAGCGGTGCCGATTGTGGCAGGTGCATGAACTGGATAAACACGGCCAGACCCAGAATACCGAACACAATCGACGGCACGGCTGCAAGGTTCGAAATGTTCACTTCAATTAGGTCGGTGAACCTGTTCTGTGGCGCGAACTCTTCAAGATAAATCGACGCTGCCACACCAATGGGCAAAGACAGGCCCAAAACCACCAGCATCATGAAAAACGACCCAATGACCGAGGCGCCGATGCCCGCACCGCCCGGGTTGTCAACGCCTGAATCCGCGCCGGTGATGAACGGCCAGTTGAAGGCCTGCTTGATGATGCCCGCCTGTTTCAGAGCATCAACCAGATCCAGATCGCTTAGCTGTAGAAACCGGCTGTCCTGCAAGGTGTCACGGGACACGCGGCCTTTGAAATACCCGTCGACACGACTGGATGCGGCCAGATCAAACTTGACCGGATCACCCAGCTTGCCGGGGTTGTCGGCATAATAAGTTCGGATGGTTCCACCGATTTTGCCAAGAAGACGTTCGATGGCCGCTTCGTCGAAATCAACGCTGATCCCCTGGTCTTCCAGTTCCTTGCTCAACTGAGCGATGAACAGGTTGGAATAGGCTTTGGTCTTGAACAACGTACTTTCCGCCTCGTCTCGTTGCGCAGCAGACAGGGTGAAATCCACGCTGACAACAGTGCGCTGAAAAGCCGGAATGCCCTGCGACAGGATCGAGGCGAACAGAACGATCAGGAAGAACAGGCCCGTTGCAATAGCGACAATCCCGTAGGCCCGAAATCGTTTCTCTGCATTTGCACGTTTTTTGGTATGTGCATCCGCTACAGTCAGCGAGACAGAGCGATGACCTGTTTCAGAGCTTTGCATGCTGGCGTCGGTCATTCGTATTGCTCCCGATACTTACGCACGATGTAGAGGGCAAAGATGTTCAGCCCAAGCGTGAGAGTGAAAAGGGTCATACCCAGGGCAAAGGCCACAAGCGCTTCGGGCGATGCGAAATCCGCGTCGCCGGTCAGCTGGCTCACGATTTTTGCGGTGACCGTCGTCATGGCTTCAAACGGGTTCAGGCTCAGCCGTGCTGCCGCCCCTGCCCCAAGGACCACGATCATTGTCTCACCTATGGCGCGCGATGCGGCCAGCAGGATCGCCCCCACGATACCTGGAAGGGCCGCAGGTAAAACAACCTGACGGATGGTTTCGGATTGCGTTGCGCCCAGTCCGTAAGAGCCGTCGCGCATGGCCTGCGGCACCGCGTTGATGATGTCATCCGACAACGAGGACACAAACGGGATCAGCATGATGCCCATGACCAACCCAGCGGTCATGACTGCCGTGCCAGCCTTCATCCAGCCAAGCCCGTCATCCCCGAACAGGCCAAGCAAAAGCGGACCAACAGTAAGCAGCGCAAAAAGGCCGTAAACGATGGTCGGGATACCGGCCAGAATCTCGAGCAGCGGTTTTGCGACGGCGCGGACACGGGGTGACGCGTATTCGCTGAGGTAAATCGCAGCGAACAACCCGATCGGGACAGCCACTAGCAGGGCAACGAGCGAGATATAGAATGTCCCCCACAACAAGGGAATAATACCAAGTTCAGACGACCCGCCGCGCCCCGAAAAACTGGGGGCCCATGTCGTGCCGAAAAAGAAATCGGTAGCAGGGTAGAGCTTGAAGAATTCCCAAGTGTTGAAAACCAGGGACAGGACAATCCCGACAGTGGTCAGAATTGCGATGGATGCGGCCGCCAGCAACAGGATACGCACCCCCTGCTCGACCACATTACGCGCGCGGTATTCCGCGCGAGTTTGAAACCAGCTGACTGCAGCACCGGCGAGTGCGGTCAGTATGACGGCGACTGCCATGATCGAATAGCCGGTCGCATTCATGATCCGATAGGTTTGCGCCGCGCGCAGCACAGGTTGCGTGATGTCAGACGTCACCACTTGCCCGGCAACTTTCAGGCGCTGGGTCATGTCGATCACATCCGCGCGCGCGTTACGCGCCAGTTCCACGGGTATCTGCCCGGCGGCAACTGCGTTATCCAGACCGTACGCGGTGCGACGGACCTCGGCCATGACCAGATTGAGGGACGCGCCGTTTTCGATGGCGGAACCCGAGATCATTTCGGATACCTGAGAGTTCACATAAAGCGGTTGTACCAGCAACCAGAGGATCATAAGGCCAAATGCGGGAACGATCGTCTTGAGGGCGACATTTGCACCATAATACGACGGCAGCGAGTGCAAAGCCCGGACATCTCCTGTGGCGCTTTGCAGGGCGCGTGTGCGCCCCAACACGTAACCGACTGCAGCAATCGCTAGCACGATCAGAACAAGCCATACTATCGGCATGAAACCCCCATTTGGTCTTGGCCGGGAAAGCTAATAAACGTGGGGGCGACAGGAATGCCGCCCCCGGTATTTCGAACCAAAGGCCGGATTAGCTGCCCGAACCCATGGTTACTTCGTTGGCGATTGCATCCTGAGTCTTTGCCAGCTCAGGGTCCGCAACCAGACCATAATTTGCCAGAGGACCCGAAGCACCTGCGATTTCGTCGTGGGTAAAGAACTGGGCGTATTCTTTCAGGCCGGGAATCACGCCGATATGGGCTTTCTTCACGTAGAAGAACAGCGGGCGCGAAACCGGATATTCACCGGTCGAGATGGTTTCGGTCGAAGGAGCGATACCCGACATGGTTGCCACTTTCAGCTTGTCGGTGTTGTTCTCGTAGAACGCCAGACCAAAGATGCCGATGCCATTGGGATTGGTGTCGATACGCGCCAGCGTTTCGGTGTAGTCACCATCAATGTCGACCGCTTTCCCGTCGGTACGAACGGCCAGACATGCATCTTCTGCGTCGTCTTCGCTCATGCCGCCAGCAATCATGGCTTCCATCGCGCCGGTCGCTTCACAACCGATCAGCAGAACTTTTTCTTCGAACACTTCACGGGTGCCGTGTTTGGTGCCCGGAATAAAGCCAGCGATTTCTACATCAGGCAGTTCAGGGTTGAATTCGGCCCAAGTAGTGTAAGGATTATCAACCACTTCACCGTCTTTCAGAACTTTTGCGCCCAAAGCGTTAAAGATGTCGGCAGGTTCAAAAGCGGTGAAGGCAGGACCGGTCTGCTGGCTTGCAAAAACGATACCATCATAACCGATGCGGACTTCCATGATGTCAGTCACACCGTTTTCGGCGCAGGCTTTGATTTCTTTTTCACGGATCGCGCGCGATGCGTTTGCAATGTCGATGGTGTTTTCACCAACACCTTCACAGAAACGCTTCAGACCAGCTGACGAACCGCCCGATTCAACAACCGGGGTCGGGAAATCGGTGTTCTCACCAAACAGTTCCGCAACGATCGAGGCATATGGCAGAACGGTCGACGAACCGGCAACCTGAACGTTGTCACGGGCAGCGGCGGTGGTTGCCGAGACGGCGGCGATTGCCAGCGCAGAAGCCGACAGTTTCACAAAGGACATTTCAGTCTCCTTGAAAAGGTATGATTGATCACCCCCATGATGATCCTGCGTGCACCCCTAGGGGCCGTGCGTAAGCCTTTTGTGACAAGTGTGTAACGCTTTTATGACAACTCTCGAATATCCTGAGATTTCGGGTCAAAAAATCGTAACGAGGAAGATTTCGTAGGGTGGTAATGCGGGAAGGGCTACCGTGGTAAGATGACCGTAAACACGGAACCTTTTCCCAACTCACTTTCCACGCGCAACCGTCCGCGGTGGCGATTGACGATGTGCTTGACGATGGCCAGCCCCAGCCCCGTTCCACCCAACTGGCGGGACCTGTGGTTGTCGGCGCGATAGAATCGCTCGGTCAGGCGTGGCAGGTGTACGGAATCAATTCCTGGCCCCTTGTCGATGACCTTCACCCGCACCCCTGGCCCACGCATCGCCGCGTCACGCTCTGATGACAGAACGTTGACTGTGACGCTACCACCGCTGGCACCGTATTTTATTCCGTTTTCGATCAGGTTGGTGAATACCTGCCGTAACTGATCGCCGTCTCCGGTAACGGAAAGCGGGCCGTCCTGTGCGTCAAGCGTCAGCGTCACGCCCGCCTCTTCCGCAAGGGGGCGCAACGAGTTCATGGTGGATTGCAGCAGCCCTGTCAGCTCCAGCTGTTTATTTGGGCGAACTCTTTCTTCGCTTTCCACGCGGTTCAGGGACAAAAGATCGCCAACCAGCCGGTTCATCCTGTTGGCTTCATCGGCCATGATTTGCAGGAACCGGTCACGCGCAGCCGGATCGTTACGTGCAGGGCCACGCAAGGTTTCAATGAAGCCCATCAGTGCCGTCAAAGGCGTCCGCAATTCGTGACTGACATTGGCAACAAAGTCGCGGCGCATCTGACTTGCCTGCTCCAGATGCGTGACATCTTGAAAAGTGGTCAGAACGGCCCCGCCCGACACAGCTCCGACCCCGTTCATATACCGGCATTGCACATCAAATGTTGTGTCCTGCGCGCCATCATTGGAAAGATGACGCGCTGCCTTGGTTCCTTTGGACTGAAGGCTTTGTTCAATCGCTTCAAGAACCTGTGGCTGCCGCAGGATGGTCGCAAAATGCCGCCCCACGATACTCTGCCCCAGAAGGGTTTTCGCATCCGTATTGGCGGCAATGATCCGTTCGGTCTGATCCACCAACAACGCGGGCATTGGGATGGCCTGAACAAATCCGTCTAGAAGGTCATCTGACATGCTTCAAACCCCGATCAATCCGCGCGCTTTATTGAACAGGTCTCAGAGTGTCCCGAAACCTGCGCATGTTTTCCTGATAATGCAGCGCGCTTAGGGTAATCCGTTTTGCTGCGGCCTCGTCAAGCTGGCGCACCACTTTGCCCGGAGACCCCATCACAAGGGAATTATCCGGAATCTCCTTGCCTTCCGTGATCAGGGCCGCTGCCCCGATCAGGCAATTCCGCCCGATCCGGGCACCATTCAGAACAATCGCGCCCATTCCGATCAGAGTATTTTCTCCGATCGTACACCCGTGCAGCATCACTTTGTGTCCGATGGTGCAATTCGGACCAATCGACAAAGGATACCCGGCATCGATGTGCATGACGCAGTTTTCCTGAACGTTGCTACCTGCACCAACGCGGATTTCCTCGTGATCTGCGCGAATCGTGCAGCCGAACCAAACCGAGGCGCCCTGTTCCAGCACAACCTTGCCGATCAGGTTGGCATCGGGTGCAACCCATGTGTCCTCGTGAATTTCGGGCATGTGCTCGCCTAACGCGTAGATCGTCATGACAGCCCCTCGAATTCGTTTTGAAGCTTGCGCACGTGTTGTTGCAGATTTGGCTGTTGAATACGGCGCATCCGTTCGGCGCTGACGATGGTCTTGAGCTTCTTTTCGGTCGCCTCAAGATCGTCATTGATCAGGACATAATCGTAATAGCCCCAGTGGCTGATCTCATCCCAGCTTTTGAGCATCCGCCTTGCGATAACTTCATCGCTATCTTGCCCACGTGATTCCAGACGGCGGCGCAGTTCGGGGATCGAAGGCGGCAGGATGAAGATCGACAACGCATGCTTACCCAGATCCGAGTTGCGGATCTGAACCTCGCCTTGCCAGTCCACGTCGAACAGCACGTCCTTGCCTGCGTGGATCGAACTGCGCACCGGATCAGCGGGTGAGCCGTAGAAGTTACCGAAGACATGCGCATGTTCCAGCATCTGGCCATCGGCGACCTTCTGCTTGAACTCGTCTTCAGAAAGAAAATAGTAGTCCCGCCCATCTTCTTCCCCCGGACGCGGGGCACGGGTTGTGGCCGAAACCGAAAACTCAAGGTCCTTGTCCCAGTCCATCAGCCGCTTTGCCAGGGTGGATTTGCCTGCCCCGGACGGGGAAGACAGGATGATTAAAAGGCCTCGGCGATCCGCCATATCAGTCGTTCCCATCATTATTCTACGTTTTGCACTTGTTCGCGCATCTGATCGATCACCGCCTTCAGTTCCAGCCCGACAGCCGTCAGCTCCGTACTCTGAGCCTTGGAGCACAGCGTGTTGGTTTCGCGGTTGAACTCTTGCATCAGGAAATCAAGCTTGCGTCCGACAGCCCCGTCCTGCCCAAGCAGCTCTCTTGCTGCGGCCACATGTGCAGACAGGCGGTCGATCTCTTCAGTAATGTCGGCTTTGACCGCGATCAAAGCCAGTTCCTGCGCGATGCGATCCGGGTCCGCGCCCTGCGCGTTGTCCAGTACGTGCGCCAGATTGTCCCGCAATGTCGCGGCCATCTTGTCCTTACGATGCGCGGCCAGATCAGCTGCCTGAGCTGTCAGCGCCGCAACCTGATCCAACTGAGTGTTCAGCACGTCAGCCAACGCTTCGCCCTCGGTCCGGCGCATTTCGACAAAAGCGGCCAACAGGTCGTTGAAATCTTCGGTCAGGCGCGCAACCAGCGGAGCGGGATCATCCGCATCTGCGGTTGCATCCAACATGCCTTTCAGTGCCAATAGGTCCGAGGCGCGCGCCGGCTCCAGAGCAATACCGCGCGCAGCTGCCATCTTGTGTGTTTGTTCCAAAGCGCTCAGGGCCGCGGCCATAGCGACCTCGTTCAATGCCAGTTCCGAGGCAGAGTCCTCGCGGGTCAGACGCATTGAAAGGGTCACATTCCCTCGGCTCAAGGATTTTGACAGCGCGGCCCGAAGGGCCACCTCAAGCCCGGTCAGCCAATCAGGGACGCGCAGGCGCATATCAAGGCCTTTGCCGTTAACACTGCGCAACTCCCACGTCCAGCTGTGCGGTCCGTATTCCCCCTTCCCCGAGGCAAACCCGGTCATGGATCTGATCATGCCTGTCCTTTCCTGTGACCTCACCCATTTGGATGTGTGCCGCACCTAATGCGATTGGCCGGTGCAGAGCAAGAGTTTGCTGAGGCCGCATTTGTTTGGCGTAAGTTAACCATTCGTTAAAGAATTGCTCCAAAATTGAATAAACCCGAGTCAAACTACCCCTGGTAATGGCTTGCAGGCCACAAATGCTCCGGTTGTGTTGCATTTTATGAAAATGGCGGCCAATTGACGTAAGGGTGAAGAAAATGAAAACCTTTTTCGGGACTGGTTCCGGGTCAGAATTTGGAAAGATCGTCGCAATGGATCGCTTTGACAGTGGGCGCAGCCTTACGCCGATCCGCCAGGCCGAGGCGTATTGGACTGCATTGCTGAGCGGTGACGGTGTTCCGATGCGGTCTCAGGTCGACCCGCGTGGACTGGAAAACATACTTGAATATACTTTCATTCTTGAACGGATCGCGCCCGGACTGGCCCGGTTTCGTCTTGCCGGAAGCCACTTGAACGCGCTTGCGGGGATGGAGGTTCGCGGCATGCCTGTGACGGCCTTCTTTCAGCCTGATGACCGCGCCAGTCTTAAGGACGTTCTGGAGCAGGTATTCGCAGCACCCGCCGTTGCCGAACTGGGGCTGGATTCGAGCGGGATACTGGGACGTACCCGGATGCAGGCCTGCATGATCCTTTTGCCGCTCAGAAGCGATCTGGGCGACGTCAGCCGGGTTCTGGGCGTCATGGTTGCGGATGGTGCGATTGGTAAAACCCCACGCAGGTTTTCGATTACGGATACGCGGATCAAATCGTTTTCGGAAGTTCAGGCGCCAGTTCCTGCTATGCCTCAAACCGTTGACGGTTTCGCCGAAGACCAAACGGATTTCAAACGCGCGGCCAAACACCTTCGTCTGGTCGTGTCGCGCGATGACTGAACTAGATTGAACACCCGGAACAAAAAAAACAGCGGACCGTTGGCCCGCTGTTTTTCTTTCTTTTCTATCGCTTAACTTGCGGCGCGTTTTGATCCGTTACGGCGCAGGTTGGTCAGTTCTTCCGCCACAAGGAACGCCAGTTCCAGCGACTGAGACGCGTTCAGGCGCGGGTCGCAGGCGGTGTGGTAACGATCCGACAGATCCTCTTCGGTCACGGCACGCACACCACCGGTGCATTCGGTAACGTCGAGACCGGTCATCTCGAAATGGACACCGCCAGGGATCGTGCCCTCGGATTGATGCACACCAAAGAAATCGCGCACCTCACGCAGGACAGAATCGAACGGGCGGGTTTTGTAGCCCGTGGCCGACTTGATGGTGTTGCCGTGCATCGGGTCGCAGACCCAGGTGACCTTGGCACCTTCTTCCTTCACGGCCTTGACCAGACGCGGAAGGTGTTCACCCGCCTTGCCTGCACCAAAGCGCGCGATCAGGGTCAGGCGGCCCTCTTCATTTTCAGGGTTCAGCTTCGACATGAGAACTTTGAGGTCTTCTGCCGTCGTCGTCGGACCACATTTCAAACCGATCGGGTTCAGAACGCCACGACAGAACTCGACATGTGCACCGTCAGGCTGGCGTGTACGGTCGCCGATCCAGATCATGTGACCAGACCCGGCCAGCCAGTTGCCCGAGGTCGAATCCAGACGGGTCAGCGCCTCTTCATATTCCAGCAATAGACCTTCGTGGCTGGTGTAGAATTCAACAGTAGAGAATTCGTGCGTCGTGTCTGCCGTGATGCCAGCTGCTTCCATGAAGTCGATGGTGTCCTGAATGCGGTCTGCCACCTCGGAGTACTTCTGAACGTCCTGTTCGTCGGTAAAGCCCAGCGTCCACGAATGAACACGGCTCATGTCGGCAAAGCCACCGGTTGAAAAGGCACGCAGCAGGTTCAACGTGGCCGCCGCCTGTGTATAGGCCTGCAACATCTTGCCGGGATTCGGAATCCGCGCTTCGGGCGTGAACGCCAATTCGTTGATAATGTCACCGCGATAGCTGGGCAGTTCTACACCATTCACAACCTCTGTCGGGGCGCTGCGCGGCTTTGCAAATTGGCCGGCCATGCGACCGACCTTTACCACCGGCACCTTGGCACCATAGGTCAGAACCATCGCCATTTGCAGCATCACCTTGAAGGTGTCACGGATCGCATCGGCGCTAAATTGTTCAAAGCTTTCAGCACAATCCCCGCCCTGAAGTAGGAAGGCCTCGCCGCGACCGGCGGCACCAAGATGTTGCTTGAGGCGCCGCGCCTCACCGGCAAAGACCAGCGGGGGATACTGCGAAAGCTGGGCCTCGACCTTGGCCAATGCGGCCTCGTCGGTATAGTCTGGCATCTGAACCCGGGGCTTGTTGCGCCAGTTCGTTTTTTGCCATTCGGTCATAGCTTTGATCTCCGCTGAAGTGTTCAGGTCGCCTCTATACAAAAAGCAATGAAGAGTGACCATATCCCATTTGCGCCTCTTGACGCCGCAAACAAGCTTTGATCATGGTGACTGCCAAATACGCCGCAGGATACCTGGTTTTCCCGCGCAAAATTAAGGACATTTTGTCATGCAAGTGCAACGCCAAGCAGTCACGGTCGAAAATGCTGGGGCCATGCCCCGTCATTTCGTTTTTGTCCTTTTGGACAAGTTTTCGCTGCTGTCTTTTGCATCGGCACTCGACAGCCTGCGCATCGCAAACCGCATGGCGGACAAACAGCTTTATACATGGACTCTTTCAGGTGAAGGCGGAGATTCGATTTCATGTTCGGCCGGAACCGAATTCAAGCTCGATCGTGACCTGGACGAACTGCAACGCGACGATGTCGTTCTGATTTGTGGGGGCGTTGACGTGCAGGCTGCTACAACCAAACGCATTCTGAACTGGTTGCGGCGCGAGGCACGGCGCGGACTGCGGATCGGCGGTCTGTGCACGGCTGCTTATACCTTGGCCAAGGCCGGTCTGCTGGACAACAAGCGGGCGACGATACATTGGGAAAACTCCGACAGTTTCATCGAAGAGTTCGATGAGGTCGAGTTGACGAAAGCAGTCTTTCAGATTGACGGCAGTCGTATGACGACGGCTGGGGGGACCTCTTCTATCGATCTGATGCTCAAGTTGATTGCAGACGATTTCGGCGAAGACCTGGCAAATGCGGTGGCGGATCAGATGATCTATTCGTCTATCCGGACAGATCAGGACACGCAGCGCCTGTCTACACCGACACGTATTGGCGTACGTCACCCCAAGTTGAGTCAGGTCATTCTGATGATGGAAAAGAACATAGAAGAGCCGATCTCACCTTCGATTCTGGCCAAGGAAGTCGGCATGTCGACCCGCCAGCTTGAGCGCCTGTTCCGGCGTTATCTCAGCCGCTCGCCCAAGCGGTACTATATGGAGCTTCGTTTGCACAAGGCGCGGAACCTGCTGATGCAAACCGATATGAGTGTCATCAACGTAGCCCTGGCCTGTGGGTTCGCCTCGCCTAGCCATTTCTCGAAATGCTACCGGGCGCATTACAACACCACGCCCTATCGCGAGCGTGGTGCGCAAAGCGGGCGGCTATCGGTGTAAGGTCACTCCGCCGGAGATATTCTGTAAATTGCCCCCTTCCCAACCGAAATAAACCAGATCGACCCGTCTGGCGCTTCGACGATATCGCGGACGCGGTCGGTTTCAGGGCTTCTGATCTGTTCGGCCTCATGCATTGGATCGCCCTGAAGTCGAGCGATATAGTCAAATTTCAAAGATCCTACGAAAACATCACCTGCCCATTGCGGCCAGAGCTTGCCGGAATAAACCAGCAGGCCGGATGGCGCGATGGAAGGATCCCAGTAGTGAGCTGGCTGTTCCAGCCCCTCTTTGGCTGTACCTTCCCCGATTTTTTCACCCGAATAATGCGTACCATAGGAGATGAGAGGCCAACCATAATTCCGGCCTGCGCGGGGTTGATTGATTTCATCTCCTCCCCGCGCCCCGTGTTCCGAGATCCAAAGTCGGCCAAGCGCGTCCAAATCCGCGCCCTGTGGATTTCGATGACCGTATGACCATATCTCGGGTTCGATATTCAATTGCCCGACAAAGGGGTTATCTGCCGGAACCGTCCCATCGCGGTTGATATGAATGACCGAGCCCAAAGGATTGGACCGATCCTGTGCATTCTCCGCGTGTCCCCGCTCGCCCAAAGTCACGAACAATGTCCCGTCCAGCGCTTCGACCACACGGCTGCCAAAATGCCGACCACCCGTACCACCTGGCGATGCCTCGAAAATTACTCGAAGGTTCTGAAGGTTTTTGCCAGTCTCGGACAGGCGCGCAACCGCAACCGCAGTCCCTGCACCGTCGCCCTGAGGTTTTGCGAAGGTCAGAAAGACCTCCCGGCTTTGATTGAAGTTGCGTGAGATCGTGACGTCCAACAATCCGCCCTGCCCCAAAGCCGCGACCTTTGGAACGCCTGAAACACCCTCTACTTGACTATTTCGCACATACAGCAACCTTCCATCCCGTTCCGTGACGAGGAAGCTTTCATCGGGCAAAATGCCAACCGCCCATGGGGTCTCCAGCCCGCCGACCATTTCTTCAAGCTGGACCATCCCGGCTGAAACCGACAGCGTCTGGGCCGCGGCATTCAAGGCGCAGAGTGAGAAAGACAGAATCATCGCCGTTCTAAGCATTCTGGTCCCTTTCGGTGACAATCAGGGGTGAGTCCCAACAAAACAGATAGGATTTCAAACGAAAAAGACAGGTTTGCGTTAGGACTTTTCTTTTCCGAACAGCTTGCCTAGGGTCGTCGCCAGAACGAATACGTTCACAACTGGGAGTAACCATATGAAAAAGCTGCTTACTGCAACTGCAGCAACTGCATTGCTGGCCGGCGCAGCCATGGCCGAAGATGTCAAACTGGGGATTTTGATCGGCTTTACCGGCCCGATTGAATCGCTGGCCCCTGCCATGGGATCAGGCGCGGAACTGGCAATCGCCGAAGTCAACGAATCCGGTAAGTTCATGAACGGTGCCAGCGTGGCTGGTGTACGTGCTGATACCGGCTGTATCGACAATGGTCTGTCCACCTCGAACGGCGAGCGTATGATCGCTGACGGCGTTGCAGGCATCATCGGCGGCGACTGTTCGGGTGTTACCGGCGCGATCCTGCAAAACGTTGCCATTCCAAACGGCATGGTCATGATCTCGCCTTCGGCGACCTCGCCCGGCCTGTCGACCATGGAGGACAACGGCCTGTTCTTCCGCACCGCGCCGTCGGATGCTCGCGAAGGTCAGGTTATGGCTGATATCCTCAAGGATCGTGGCATCAACTCGATCGCGCTGACCTATACCAACAACGACTATGGCAAAGGTCTGGCCGATGCGATTCAGACGTCCTTTGAGGCGGTCGGCGGCGAAGTGACCATCGTCACGGCGCATGAAGACGGCAAGGCCGACTATTCGGCTGAAGTTGGCGCGCTGGCCTCGGCCGGTGGCGACATTCTGGTTGTCGCGGGTTATCTGGACCAGGGTGGTCTGGGCATCATCCAGTCGTCGCTGGACAGCGGTGCGTTCGACACCTTTGGTCTGCCCGGTGGCATGATCGGTGACTCGCTGCCCGCAAATGTCGGCCCCGACCTGAACGGCTCGTTCGGTCAGATCGCCGGGTCCGGTGGTGAAGGTGCAGAAAAGTACTTTGCACTGGCTGAAGCAGCCGGGTTTGACGGGTCGTCGCCCTATTCGCCCGAATCCTATGACGCGGCAGCGCTGTTCATGTTCGCCATGCAGGCCGCCGGTTCGACCAACCCCGCAGATTACGCGGGCAAAGTAATGGACGTCGCCAATGCGCCGGGTGAAAAGATTTATCCCGGTGAACTGGCGAAAGGTCTGGAACTGCTGGCCACCGGTCAGGACATCGACTATGTCGGCGCCTCGGGTGTCGAGCTGATCGGCCCCGGTGAAAGCGCGGGTTCCTATCGCGAGATCGAAGTGACCGACGGCGAGAACAAAACCGTCAACTTCCGTTGATCCCGCATATCAAGCTATGAAATCAGACAGCCCGGGCCTTGTGCCCGGGCTGTTTCAATGACAAAAGGCTGCACCTCGTTTCACGGGGACAAGGCAAGGGGATACCATGATCGTCGTCGAGGACGTGCATAAGCATTTCGGCGGATTTCACGCGGTGGATGGGGCGTCGCTGGAAATCCAAAAAGGGTCGATCACCGGCCTGATCGGGCCCAACGGGGCCGGAAAAACCACTCTGTTCAACGTGATCGCCGGTGTTTTGCCCCCGACCAGCGGCAAAGTGGTCATGGACGGTGAAGATATCACCGGCCTGCCCCCGCATGAGTTGTTTCACAAGGGTTTGCTGCGCACGTTCCAGATCGCGCATGAATTCTCGTCGATGACCTGCCGCGAAAATCTGATGATGGTGCCCGGTGCGCAGTCGGGTGAGGCGCTGTGGAATACCTGGTTCGGACGCAAACGCATCGCTGATGAAGAACGCGCGCTGAAAGCCAAGGCAGACGAGGTGCTGGAGTTTCTGACCATCGAACATCTGGCCGATCACAAGGCAGGTCAGGTTTCGGGCGGTCAAAAGAAACTGCTGGAACTTGGACGTACCATGATGGTGGACGCCAAGATCGTATTTCTGGACGAGGTCGGAGCAGGCGTGAACCGCACCCTGCTGATGACCATTGCTGATACGATCCTGCGCCTGAACAAAGAGCGTGGTTATACGTTCGTCGTTATCGAGCACGACATGGATTTCATCGGCAAGATCTGCGACCCGGTCATCTGCATGGCCGAGGGCAAGGTTCTGGCCGAGGGCACTCTGGATGAGATCAAGGCAAACGAGCACGTGATCGAAGCCTATCTTGGCACCGGCCTCAAAAACAAAGACAAGCTGGAGGCCCAGACATGACCGCTGGCATGAGCGATAACCCCTATCAGGACGACAAGGGCAACAAGGACGCATCGATTACCAACACGCAAGGTATCGGTACAATGACGCCTGCCCATCGGAAAAGCGGGACGACTCATCGCGTTGAAGGCGGCCCGTTTCTGATTGGCGACACCATGACCGGCGGCTATGGCAAAGGCCCGGATATCCTGCATGACTGTACCATTGCCGTGGACAAGGGTGAAATCGCAGTCATTGTCGGACCGAACGGTGCGGGCAAGTCAACGGCGATGAAAGCTGTGTTTGGGATGCTGGATGTTCGCGCCGGCTCAGTGCGTCTGGATGGCGAGGATATCACCAGCCTCACCCCGCAAGACCGCGTAATCCGCGGTATGGGCTTTGTTCCTCAGACGTCGAACATTTTCACCTCGATGACTGTCGAGGAAAATCTGGAAATGGGTGCCTTCATTCGGCGCGACGATTTCTCGGACACGATGGAGCAGGTCTATGACCTGTTCCCGATCCTGCGCGACAAACGCAATCAGCCCGCCGGAGAGCTTTCTGGCGGTCAGCGCCAGCAGGTTGCCGTGGGTCGCGCGCTGATGACGCAACCCAAGGTCTTGATGCTGGACGAGCCGACCGCGGGTGTCTCACCCATCGTGATGGATGAGCTTTTTGACCGCATCATCGAGGTCGCGCGCACCGGCCTGCCGATCCTGATGGTTGAACAAAACGCCCGCCAAGCGCTTGAAATCGCGGATAAAGGATATGTTCTGGTTCAGGGGCGAAACGCCTATACCGGTACGGGCAAGGAACTGCTGGCCGATCCGGAGGTGCGGAAGAGTTTCTTGGGGGGGTGAGGATTAGGTTTTTTCTCGTATTTCCGATGGCTTGGCTGCTCCAAGCATCCGTTCTTTGGGCAGCTTGGGACTAATACGGATTCCCGGCAAATTGTAGCATGTACGCTGTGTGTGAGGGACAAGTGTGCGTGCGGGCAAGTTTACCGCTTTCTTCGCTTGTTTTGAGCCGTGAGAACAACGACTATTTTCTGGAAGAAAGTGAAGATCGACGTGTCAAACTAGGGTACTTTGAAAATTACGCTCAGGCCGAAACATACATTAAACAAGATCCTAAACCCGACTATTTTATCGTTATCGTGCCAAACGGTGAAATTGCTGACGCGTTTGGTATGAACCTCATCCCGATAAGTAACTGGGGTCACAATGCGTTTCTGTCTAATCGAATGACAAAAATTGTTTGCAGCGCCATTCATGAGGGTTTGTACTAAGGAATTCTTCGACGTCCTTGTGACGCTCTCCAACTTCGTTCTTGTTCCCGCAATCGACTGAAGCCACCAGTCTAGCAAAACATGCAGATTGAACTCGGTATCCAACTGTCTCATGTCCTCCATCACCATCCCAACAATTCCACGCCTCGGCTGCAATCCGGTCACATTGGGCGTTTAGCGCCGGGCGCTGTGAAGGAAACGGTTTCCCGGACAAGCAGATCTGGTTCCGAGAAATCAAGCGAACCTTCTGAATGAAAAACTCTATTCAGGACCCAAGAATGAAAAAATGGATGTGGGTGGCCGTCGCCACTTTGTGCGCGACTGCAGCAACTGCGCAAGAGCGCCACTTTGTCTGCGTCTCAGACCGCGACGGCAGTGAAGTGCGCCTCAAACGGGCGTCGGAAGGAGACAAGGGCATCATCGAAACCACAAGTGTTTCTGGCGATGCGATGGTCTTCAAAGGCGTTGGCAACATGACGTTTGTCTATATTCAGGGCGATGAGGTCATGACCTTTGTCGTGAACTATGACGACATGACCTTTGATCTCTCGGTCAAAGGCCCCAATGCGGGGACCGATCGCGGCGCTTGTACTGAAACAAACGTCTGAGCCCCCTTCCGACCATCTCAACCACGCACCGGAATTGACCGGTGCGTGACTGAGCCGGGCTTGATGTGGAAAGTCCGTCCTTCGTGAAAATTTTCTAGGTTTTTTTGCGCTACCAGCAGGAAAATATGACGATAAACCGCGTGCAAAACATTGTGCCCGCGCAGACCGTTATGCCATAAGGTCGCACCCGGACAGTGAGAAGAAATAATGGACTTACTCAACGCGCTTGTTGCGCTTGCCAACTTTGTCATCGTGCCTGCGATTGCCTATGGCAGTCAGTTGGCGTTGGGAGCGCTTGGCGTGACCCTGATCTACGGAATCCTGCGGTTTTCGAACTTTGCCCATGGTGACACCATGGCCTTTGGCGCGATGATCGCTGTGCTTGTCACCTGGGGTTTGCAAGCCGTTGGTGTCAGCTTCGGGCCGTTGCCGACTGCCCTGCTTGCTCTGCCCTTTGCCATCCTTGGCTGCATCCTGCTGGTGTTGGTCACGGACAGGCTGGTCTACCGCTTTTACCGCGAACAAAAGGCCAAGCCGGTTATCCTTGTGATCGTTTCAATGGGTGTAATGTTCATCATGAACGGTCTGGTGCGCTTTATCATCGGGCCGGATGACCAAAAGTTCTCGGATGGTGCAAGATTTCTGATATCCGCGCGGGACTTTAAGTCCATGACGGGCCTACAAGAGGGGCTGGCTATCAAGACCTCGCAAGGGATTACACTGATAGTGGCCGTTATTGCCGTGGCCTTGCTGTTTTGGTTCCTCAACAAAACACGAACCGGAAAGTCGATGCGTGCCTATTCCGACAACGAGGATCTCGCGCTGTTGTCCGGTATCAACCCTGAACGTGTTGTGATGATCACCTGGATCATCGTAGCCGCCCTGGCGACCACAGCGGGTGTACTTTATGGGCTGGACAAAAGCTTTAAACCTTTCGTCTATTTCCAGCTTCTGCTTCCGATATTCGCTTCGGCCATCGTGGGTGGCCTAGGCAACCCACTGGGCGCAATTGCAGGCGGGTTCATCATCGCGTTTTCCGAGGTGACGATCACCTATGCCTGGAAAAAAGTACTGACCTATGTGGCCCCCGAAAACCTGGAGCCGTCCGGATTGGTTCAACTCCTGTCCACCGATTACAAATTTGCTGTCAGCTTTGTCATCCTGCTGATTGTGCTTCTGTTTAAGCCCACGGGCCTGTTCAAGGGAAAAGCAGTATGACCGAATCTGTCAAAAACACTCTGCTTTTCATAGCGGTTGGCAACCTCATTCTGCTGACCGGTTTCACGCAAAGCTGGAACACCGCCGTTCTGATTCTGAACATGGGGCTGATCTCGGCCATCATGGCGATCGGTGTGAACCTGCAATGGGGCTTTGCAGGCCTGTTTAACGTGGGGGTCATGGGCTTCGTCGCGCTGGGCGGTCTGGCCGTGGTGCTGGTATCAACAGCGCCTACCCCGGGCGCCTGGGGCGCTGGCGGTTATGGTATCGTTCTGTCCTTGGTGTTGGGGGCTGCCACCGTGGTTGCAGCCGTACTGGTGGCAACAAAAATGCCCAAAGGCCGGGTGCAGACGCTCACAATAATCACTGTCCTTATTGTCGGCTTTTTCCTCTACCGGGCCGTGTTCGACCCCAATGTTGCCGCGGTCGAGGCCATTGACCCGGCGATTGCCGGTAACATTGGTGGTCTGAACCTGCCCGTTCTGCTGGCCTGGCCTGCCGGAGGTCTGCTGGCTGCCGGGGCGGCATGGCTGATTGGCAAAACCGCGCTTGGGCTGCGGTCAGATTATCTGGCAATTGCCACGCTGGGTATCGCCGAGATCATCATCGCCGTCATGAAGAACGAGGATTGGCTGGCCCGCGGCGTGAAGAATGTCTATGGCATTCCGCGCCCCTCACCGGTTGTCGGGTACGAAGTTGAATTGCAGCAAGATCCGGCTTTTCTGGCCCGCGCCGAATGGCTGGGGCTGGATCCGGTCACTGCATCCACCCTCTCGGTGAAACTTGGGTATTCGCTGCTGTTCATGCTGGTTCTTCTGGCGTTACTCTGGATGGCGCAGATGGCGCTGAAAAGCCCGTGGGGTCGCATGATGCGCGCAATCCGCGACAATGAAGTCGCGGCCGAAGCCATGGGCAAGGACGTCACCCGTCGCCACTTGCAGATTTTCGTATTGGGGTCGGCCATTTGCGGCATCGCAGGCGCTATGATGACCACTCTGGACGGGCAGCTGACGCCAGGCACCTACAATCCGCTGCGCTTTACCTTTCTGGTTTGGGTCATGGTGATTGTTGGCGGTTCCGGCAACAACTTCGGAGCCGTACTTGGCGCGTTCCTGATCTGGTTCTTATGGGTCCAGGTCGAGCCGATTGGTTTGTGGTTGATGAGTGTGATCACCGCTGGCTTACCGGATGGCAGCGCGCTGAAGTCACATCTTATTGATAGTGCCGCACATATGCGCCTGTTCACGATGGGCCTGATCCTGTTGATTGTTCTCAGATTCAGCCCAAGGGGTCTGATCCCCGAGAAATAGGTCAACGCCACGTTCCAATACGCAAAACCGCGCCACTAATCTGGCGCGGTTTCTTGATTCTTAAGGTTTTTCTGAATAAACGGACCCACCACAGTGTTTTTGATTTGCAGCAGGTCCCTGGCACTCACACCCGCCTATACCGTTTTAATCAATCAACATGACGAGTAGACAAGAGTAGAAAATGAAAGCACCACATCTGAAATCACTCATTCTGTTTTCGGCTATTGCCGTTGCAGTATCCGCCTGCGTCCCCAGTCCCGAAGATCTTGAGACGACGCCGGTCAAAGTACAGACACCAAAAGGTGTTGTGACCTGTCAGCTATATCGTCAGGATCGCGTGACCTGGGACCGTGCAATCGACTTCCCGGCCACGAAGATGTCGGTTCCCGAGGCTGACGCCTATTGTCGTCAGGAAGGCCAACGCCGACTGAAGTAAACGCGACAGCGCCCTCAAAGGGCGCTGCGTTACTTACCTGTTGCGAAACAAACCGCCAAGGATACCGCGCACAATCCGGCGCCCGGTTGTACCTTTAAGCTCTTTGATCACCGCTTCGGTCATTGCCGTGGCGAAGGTGTCCTGCTTGCGCTCAACCCGGGATGAGGACCGACCGACCCGGCTGCCGGAATATCTGCGGGCGGAAGAGTATTCGCGTTCGATCGGCGATTGCGCTTCAAGAACTTCGTCGGATTCCGCCCGTTCCGCTGCACTGGCCGCAGCTTGGGCTCGCGCCTGAAGAATCTCGAAGGCAGATTTTCGATCTACGCTCTTATCGTATTTCCCTGCCATCGCCGAGGCGGCAAGGATATCCCGGCGTTCGGCATCTGAAATTGGCCCCAGCTGAGATCCCGGTGGACGAATAAGCGTACGCTCGACCACGCCCGGAACGCCTTTCTTTTGCAGCATTGAGGTGACAGCTTCGCCAACGCCGACTTCGCGAATTGCCGTTTCCGTGTCGAAAGTCGGGTTTTCGCGATAGGTTTCAGCGGCCAGCCTCAGGTTCTTTCGGTCCCGCGCCGTGAATGCCCTTAGTGCGTGCTGTATACGGTTGCCCAGCTGTCCAAGAATATCTTCCGGGATGTCAGCAGGGCTCTGAGTGATAAAATATACCCCCACACCCTTTGAACGGATCAGGCGGGCGACCTGTTCAACCTTGTCCACCAGAACCTTAGGCGCATCGTCAAACAGCAGATGGGCCTCGTCAAAAAAGAACACCAGCTTTGGTTTTTCTGGGTCCCCAACCTCTGGCAACTCTTCGAACAGTTCGCTCAGCAGCCATAACAGGAACGTTGCATAAAGCCGTGGGGCAGCCATCAGCTGGTCGGACGCCAGTATGTTCACCATCCCCTGCCCGTTTTCGTCAGTTCGCATCAGATCGGCCAGATCCAGTGCAGGCTCGCCAAACAGCTTTGTACCACCCTGATTCTCGAGAACCAGCAGACGTCGCTGAATCGCCCCAATCGAGGACGTGGATACGTTGCCGTATCGCAATGACAGTTGCGCCCGATTCTCTCCGATCCAGACCAGCAGCGCCTGTAAGTCCTTGAGGTCCAGCAGCGGCATCCCTTCTTCGTCGGCCACGCGGAACGCGATATTCAGGATACCTTCCTGCGCCTCGCTCAACTCCAATAACCGCGACAGCAAAAGCGGACCCATTTCCGTCACTGTCGTACGCACCGGATGGCCCTGTTCACCGAACAGATCCCAGAATGTCACCGGGCAGGCAGAATAGGCAAAATCCTCGAACCCGATCCGACTGGCCCGGTCCTGAAAGGCCTGATTCAGTTTGTGGGTCTCGCTTCCGGGAAGGGCCAGCCCAGACAGGTCCCCTTTCACATCCGAGAGGAATACCGGGACACCCGCCTGAGAAAAACCTTCTGCAAGAATCTGCAATGTCACGGTCTTGCCGGTACCAGTTGCCCCGGCAATCAATCCATGGCGGTTCGCATATTTCAACGTAAGTTCCTGCGGCTGAGCATAGTTTTCACCGCCACCGCCCAAAAAGATATTCGTGCCCATTAACATTGCCTTATTGTTCACCGATCCGCCGCCAGCATACAAAGTTAACCTTTGACTGCGATAGTCTATTTGCCTTGCGTTGCGGGGCAAACTTCCTCCCTGTCGACTGGCCGTGCCTGCTGGCACGGCCCTTTTGGTTCGGCCCCTAGATTATTATTTTGGCGCATAGATTAAAAATTGAGGATAGCTGTTGACCCGTGTGCGCCCCTTCCGTAGGGTTTGCGCATAAATAAGTCGGCCAGTCCGACGGGGAGAAACTTATGGGGAAGGGAGCTGGTCGAACAGCTCCCTTTTTCTAATCTCCGAAGGTGCGGTTCCGACCTCAGGCAAGAATCCGTTCACGTTCGCAAAGGCTGCTCTGTTAGTGCCTGACACTGGTTCAGAAGAGTGTTAAACGAAGCAAAAAGATCAATCATCAACCCGAGGCATTCATGATCAAGAAAATCCTCTCGTTCAACACTATCGCCGCCGTACTTCTGTCCGGTGCGGCGTATGCACAGGACACATCCACAACCGCGCCTGAAGCTGGCCTCGACCTTGGTCAAGAAGGACCTCGGGCCGGTGAACAATTTGTAAAGGAAGAATTCGGAGATTGGGACGTTTCCTGTATCAAGGCACAGGAAGGCGACGATCCTTGTGCCATCGTTCAGGTTCTTGAAGGCAACAATGGTGATCCGATAGCAGAAGTATCGATCGGAAAACTGCCGGAAGGTGGTGCCGCTGTTGCCTGGGCAAACGTCATCGTACCCCTGGAAACACTGCTGCAAGCTCAACTGGCCCTGTCAATCGATGGCGCGCCGCGTAAGCTGTACAACTACCATCACTGCGTTCCGGTGGGCTGTATTGCGCAACTGGGTCTCAGCCAAGGCGATATTGACGCGATGAAAGCTGGTACCAAAGCGACGTTTTCACTGGTTCCCGCCCGTTTCCCGGATCAGGTTCTTGAAATGGACATGTCGCTTTCCGGCTTCACATCGGGCTTTGACGCTCTGAACGTCAACGCGAACTAAGAAAAAACATCCGTGGAAGCCGCCGTATTATTAACTGCGGCTTTTTCACTAAACCCGCTTCAGGGCCAGTACGGCATTCAACCCACCAAAGGCGAATGCGTTGCTAAGCGCGACGTCGACCTTTGCCTCGCGCGATTCGTTCGGTACGACGTCCAACGCGCATTCCGGGTCTGCTTCCTCATATCCGATCGTCGGTGCAATGACACCGTCCCGCAGTGCCATGATGCAGGCCAGCAGCTCAACAGCTCCGGTCCCACCAATCAGGTGGCCGTGCATGGACTTCGTGGACGATATCATCAGATCGTCTGCGTGCGGCCCAAACACGTCGGCCACCGCAGCGCACTCAGTTTTGTCATTTGCAGCCGTTCCGGTTCCATGTGCGTTGATATAGCCCACATCTTTTGCGTTCAGTTTCGCATCGGCTAAGGCACCAGCCATAGCCCGCGCGGCACCTTGTTTGCTGGGCATCACAATGTCCGAGGCATCCGATGACATGGCAAAGCCGGCAACCTCGCATAGTATTTCGGCGCCTCGGGCCCGGGCGTGTTCGTATTCCTCAAAGACAAAGACACCAGCTCCTTCGCCCTGCACCATTCCGTTGCGGTTGGCACTGAACGGACGGCACGCGTCTTTCGACATCACGCGCAACCCTTCCCAGGCTTTTACGCCGCCGAAACACAACATGGATTCGGACCCACCCGTAACCATGACCGGCGCCGCGCCGCTGCGCACAATCTGAAAGGCCTGCGCCATCGCATGGTTTGATGACGCACATGCTGTCGACACCGTGAAACTGGGGCCTTTTAGGTTGTGTTCCATGGAAACATGGCTGGCGGCCGCATTGTTCATGAGCTTTGGAACGACAAAGGGGTGTACCCTGTTCTTCCCGTCCTCATAGACAGAACGGTAATTGTCATCCCAGGTCGAAACACCACCGCCCGCGGTCCCCAGAACGACGCCTGATCTGGCCGCCAGTTCGCCGTGAAATTCGATGCCCGACTGTTCAATCGCCTCTTTGGCTGCTGTCAGGGTGAATTGGGTGAAACGGTCGTACAGCGACATCTGCTGTCGGTTGAACCGTCCCTCCGCCTCGAATCCCCGGACCTGTCCGCCGATCTTGATGGCCAACCGATCGACATCCCGGAATTCAAGTTCCGAAATACCACAACGACCTTCGCGCATGGCTTCCAGTGTATCAGGGACCGAATGCCCCAGCGAATTGATCGTACCTGCTCCGGTAATGACAACGCGTTTCATGAGCGTTTGTCAGACCTTTTCCGAAACGAGTTTTTCGATCCCAGAGATGATCGCGGCCACATTGGAGATATCAAAATCGTTGGCCTCGGGCTCGTTGGCATTGAAAGGAATCGAAATGTCGAACTCTTCCTCGATGGCAAATATGCTTTCGACCAGCCCTAGGCTGTCGATACCCAGATCTTCAAGCGTGCTTTCGGGCGTTACATCCGATGGCTCCAGAACGGCCTGCTCTGCAATGATCGCGATGACGCGGTCGCTGATGCTCATGTCGATCCCCTGATTATCAGTTTGAGGTTGATTTAATCGCTCGGGGTCTGTTTGAAAACAGCCTTTTTCAATGCCTCGACGTCGCGTGCCATACGGGGCAAACGCCGTTGTGCCTTGTAGATGTCCGTATGCGTTTCCATTCTGACGCCGGGATACCCCATGATCACGCGACCAGCGGGTACATTGGAAAGTATCTTGGTGCCGCCTCCGGCAATAACCCCGTCCCCGATGAAGATGTTGTCGACAACGCCGGTCTGACCGCCCAGAACCACGTTGTTTCCGATTTCAACCGAACCCGACACACCAGTCTGACCGCACAACAGGCAGTCCTGACCGACTCGGGTGTTGTGCCCGACATGGACCAGATTATCCAACTTGGAACCGTGGCCAATATACGTATTTCGGATCGTGCCATTATCGACTGTGCAATTCGCACCGACTTCGACGTCATCACCGATTTCCACCGCACCCAGCGAATGAATGCGCAGCCAGCTCTGCGCTTTGGCCTCACCCTGATCGCCCATTGTCTTGCGTACATTTTCGACGCCCGAGACTTCGGGTGTTACGAAGCTGAACCCGTCCCCTCCGATCCGGGCACCGGGTTGCGCGATAAAACGATCTCCGATCTGCGCCCGCGCGCCAATGCTGACCATTTCGCGCAACACTGCCTGGTCGCCCAATATGGCATCCATTCCCACCGCGCAATGTGCCCCTATGACAGAGCCTGCGCCGATCCGGGCGCGCGCGCCTACAACAACCAACGGTCCAATCGCGACGTCAGGACTGATTTCAGCTGTTGGATCGATCACGGCCGAAGGGTGTATCCCCGGCTCGACCCCCTGCCCCCGGTCCAGCATGGAAGTAATGCCAGCCATCGCCATACGTGGACGTTTGACAAAGATCGCAGCACGCAATCCCATCGCCTGCCAATCGGCCCCTTCCCAAAGGACGGCCGCATGAGCGGCTCCGTTGGTAAGCGCCTCGGCGTATTTCGGAGACATAGCCATCGCCAGATCTGTCGGGCCTGCATCGCCTGGTTCGGCGGCGCGCACAATCGTCAGGCCGCCATCGCCCTGACATTCGGCACCCAGAGACTCGGCGATCTGTTGTACGGTAAACTGCATGGCGGGCTCCCTTTTGGCAGGATTTGCCCTGTGCTTACCCCTGAACGTCCGGCAGGGCCACCCCTGCCTTTTGCAGGGCATCCCAAATCTTGCCGTCCCGTCCATAAACATCTCGGCGGTACTGTACTTCGCCTTTGGGCCCGATGTAGGCCGTTCGATAAATCAGATGCACCGGAACTTTCTGTTCCAAATTGACTTTGGTCTCTTTTCCGGTGTTCAGAACGCGATGGAAGAATGCCTTTGGATCTTCCTCCTGTTTGGCCAGAAGCGCGTAAGCAAATTCAAAGGGCTGGGCCAAGCGGATACACCCATGTGAAAAGGCCCGAACTTCGCGCGAGAACAGGTTTTTCTGTGGAGTATCATGCAGATAGATGTTGTGCTTATTGGGGAACATGAACTTCACCAGACCCAATGCATTGCTTTTGCTGGGCGGTTGGCGCATCGCGAAGGGAAAATTGCTGGTCGTGAACTGTGTAAAGTCTACCGCACCCCGATTGACCTGCCTGCCGCTTCTATCTGTTATCTGGATATGGCCAACAGCATTTGGGTTTGATTGCAGCTTCGGCAGGTATTCCTTGGTTATAATCGAGCGGGGAACATACCAGCTGGGGTTGATTACCATATGCTCCATCTCGTCCGAAAACTCCGGACTTCTGCGATCATGCACATTTTTTCCGATAACCGCACGGGTTTCAAAGGTGACTTGCCCGTCATCCACGATCTTCGCCGTGAAATCGGCTTGGTTCACAAGAATTTGACGCGTGCCACGTTCCCGAGGCAGCCACCGCTCGCGTTCCAACGCCACGTAAACGGCTTTCAACCGGTCTGTGGCTGGACGGTTCATTTCGGCAATCGTCCCTTTACCCGCTACACCATCGGGTTCAAGCCCATGCGCGGTTTGAAAGGCACGAACGCCCTCAAGCAATGCGTTATCGAAAGTCGGGCTGGCGGAAGGTTTCATGTAACCCATTACCACTAGGCGATCGCGCAGCTTGATAACATTTGGTCCCGTGTCGCCGTATTCCAGTTTGCTTTCGGGAACTTTTGGCCCCCATCCCCCCTGAAACACCAGCTTTTCCAAGGACAGCTTCTGCTTCATCAACGCACGGTATTGATGTGATTGCGGCGCCAAGGCTGTAAAGTAGGCCGCGCCCTGAGCGCTTATTCCTTG
>NZ_JBXWSG010000046.1:0-27305 GCF_059613305.1 Ruegeria sp. BHSB056
ATGGCCAAGAAGTTCGTCACTGAAACCGGATCGAAAGTGGTGGACCAGTGCCTGCAATTGCATGGCGGTTATGGCTATCTTGCGGATTACGGCATCGAAAAGCTTGTGCGTGATCTTCGTGTGCACCAGATATTGGAAGGCACGAATGAGATCATGCGTGTGATCGTATCGCGCCAGTTGCTTGCCAATCGCTGAGGCACCCATGTCAGATATCGATATCCGCACCACAGGCCGTGCCGGGCGTATCACCCTGACCCGTCCTCATGCGCTGAACGCGATGACCTATGACATGTGCATGGCCATCGACACAGCGCTGCGCAACTGGCGCGAGGATGATGAGATTGACCTGATCATCCTGGACGCCGAAGGGGAAAAGGCCTTCTGCGCGGGTGGTGATATTGCTGAACTTTATGAAACCGGCACCAAGGGTGATTTTTCTTACGGTCAGAAATTCTGGCGGGACGAATACCGTCTGAATGCCCTGATCTTCGAATATCCCAAACCGGTCATCAGCTTTCTTCAGGGGTTCGCGATGGGCGGCGGTGTTGGCATCGGATGCCATGGCAGCCATCGCGTTGTGGGTGAAAGCGCAAAGATTGCCATGCCAGAATGCTCCATCGGACTGGTGCCGGATGTCGGCGGCTCGTTGATGCTGGCCCTTGCACCCGGACGCGCGGGTGAGTTTCTGGGAACAACGGGCTATCGGATGGGGCCTGGGGATGCGATTTATGCAGGGTTTGCCGATCTTTTCATCCCGCAATCGCAATGGTCCGATCTGATCGAGTTGCTCGAAGCCTCTGGAAACGCTGAGCTGTTGGCTGACCACGCCGATACACCGACCGATGGTGAATTGGTGAACTTGCAGGCCCAAATCGATCAGCATTTTTCCGGTGACACCCTTGGCGACGTTCTGAACAGTCTGCACAGCGACGACAATGAGTTTTCGGCTAAAACTCTGGGCATGCTGAGAAAGAACGCACCGCTTTCCGTGGCCTGCACGATCGAGATTCTTCATCGCCTGCGCTCCCCTTCTCTGACCATACGCCGAGCTCTGGAGATGGAGTATCGTTTCACACACCGCGCGATGGAGCATGGCGATTTTCTGGAAGGCATCCGCGCGCAGATCATCGACAAGGATCGCAACCCGAACTGGCAGTTTCCTGACATGAACGTCCCTCTGGTTGCCGTGTCGAAAATGCTTCAGCCCCTGGGTGCGGACGCCCTGACTTTCGAAGAGGATTAAGAGATGCAAATCGGTTTCATCGGACTGGGAAACATGGGCGCGCCAATGGCAGCCAATCTTGCAAAAGCCGGTCATAAAGTACTTGGCTTTGATACAGCAGGCGTGACGGTTGACGGGGTTACTCAAGCCGCAACCGCTTCGGAAGCTGTTGCAGCGGCCGATGCTGTCATCACGATGCTGCCAAACGGTGCGATTCTGAGGGCCGTTGCGGATCAGATCATTCCTGCAATGGCACAAGGTGCCGTGCTAATCGATTGCTCGACAGTTGATGTGGAAAGCGCGCGGGCAGTTGCGGATCAGGCCATCAGTGCCGGACTGTTGTCCGTAGACGCGCCAGTTTCTGGCGGCATCGGAGGTGCGGCGGCTGGCACGCTGACCTTCATGGCTGGCGGATCAGAGGCCGCGTTTGCCAAGGCATCCCCTCTTTTCGATATCATGGGGCAGAAAGCTGTTCACTGTGGTGAGGCCGGTGCCGGTCAAGCTGCCAAAATCTGCAATAACATGATCCTTGGTGTCACCATGATTGCAACCTGTGAAGCCTTCGCTTTGGCCGACAAACTGGGTCTGGACCGGCAGAAGATGTTTGACGTGGTAAGTACGTCGTCCGGATACAGCTGGACGATGAACGCCTATTGCCCTGCCCCCGGTGTCGGCCCGCAAAGCCCGGCCGACAATGGGTACGCCCCCGGTTTTGCGGCCGAGCTGATGCTGAAGGACCTGCGCCTCAGCCAGCAGGCGGCTGAGAGTGCAGATGCAGATACACCGATGGGTCAGGCGGCCACCGCGCTTTATGAGCAATTTGTCGAGAACGAAGATGGTAAGGGACGCGATTTCAGTGCCATGTTGCCACGGTTCGAAAACCGCGGACGTGACTGAAACAACTGGCGGCATCTTGCCCAACGATTTGACAGATCTTGGGCAAGCGACCATCTCGGCAGTCATGAACAAAAGGCCCGGCTGGCCAATTCGCAAAGGACGGCGACATGACGAGATTTTTGGTAACGACGGCAACTCTGGCGGCTTTGGCCCTTTCCCCGGTTGCCGCGGTTGCAAAGAACAAGGCCGGGCATTGCCCTCCGGGTCTGGCCAAGAAATCCGTTCCCTGCGTGCCGCCTGGTCAGGCAAAGAAAATCTATCGCGATGGTGACTTCATTACCAATGATTACCGTTGGATCAATGACCCTTATCGCTATGGGTTGAACCGAAACTACTCTTATGTCCGTGCCGGTGATTATGTGTACCGGGTCGACCCCGAGACACGCAAAGTCCTGAACCTGATCGGCGCGATCGCAGATATCCTGAACTGAGGCCGCGTCTGGGCACTTATTCTGCCGCGACGCGCGCCCCTTTCAGCATCGGCTTCAGGTATCGCCCGGTGTGGCTGCGTTCAACATCGGCTATGTCTTCCGGTGTTCCGGTGGCGACGATTTCGCCACCGCCATCACCACCTTCAGGCCCAATGTCGATGATATGATCCGCGGTTTTAACCACGTCCAGATTATGTTCAATCACCACGACCGTATTTCCTTGATCGACAAGTTCGTGCAGCACTTCCAACAGCTTGCGCACGTCTTCGAAATGCAGACCTGTTGTCGGTTCGTCGAGAATATAGAGCGTTCGTCCGGTTGAACGCTTCGACAGCTCTTTGGACAGCTTTACCCGCTGCGCCTCGCCACCTGACAACGTCGTGGCTTGTTGACCCACCTTGATATAGCCAAGACCCACACGCGCAAGGGCGTCCATCTTGTCCCGGATTGAGGGCACGGCCTTGAAGAACTCCTGCGCATCTTCCACTGTCATATCAAGCACATCCGCGATGGATTTGCCCTTGAACTTGATCTCAAGCGTCTCGCGGTTGTACCGCGCCCCCTTGCAGGTTTCGCAAGTCACGTAGACGTCAGGCAGAAAGTGCATCTCGATCTTGATGACACCGTCACCCTGACATGCCTCACACCGCCCGCCTTTGACGTTAAAGCTGAAGCGACCGGGTTTGTACCCGCGTGCCTTAGCCTCGGGCAGACCGGCAAACCAATCTCGGATCGGGGTAAAGGCCCCGGTGTAAGTCGCCGGGTTTGAACGCGGCGTTCGACCAATGGGACGCTGGTCGATGTCGATGACCTTATCGAGGTGTTCCAGCCCCTTGATGGTTTCACAGGGTGCTGGTGTCTGACGCGCCCCGTTCAGCCGCATTGACGCGGTTTTGAACAATGTCTCGATCGTGAGGGTGGATTTACCTCCGCCCGACACACCGGTGACACAAACAAATTTGCCCAAGGGGAATTCGGCTGTGACATTCTTCAGGTTGTTGCCCGTGGCCTTGACCACCGTAACTTTCTGCTTTTTGCCTTTACGGCGCTGCACCGGAACCGCGATTTCACGCGTTCCCGCAAGGTACTGCCCAGTAATAGAGGCCGCATCTGCCGCGATTTGCGCAGGCGTTCCGTGACTGACCACCTGACCGCCATGTACGCCTGCCCCCGGACCGATGTCGAAAACATAGTCAGCCTCGCGGATGGCTTCCTCGTCATGTTCTACGACGATCACCGTATTGCCCTGATCCCTCAGGTTCTTGAGCGTGCCTAAAAGCCGGTCATTGTCTCGCTGATGTAGCCCGATCGAAGGCTCATCCAGCACATAGAGAACCCCGGTCAGCCCCGAGCCGATCTGACTGGCCAAACGGATACGCTGGCTTTCGCCTCCTGACAGCGTTCCACTTGAACGGGACAGCGTAAGGTATTCCAAACCAACATTATTCAGGAATCCTAGCCGCTCGCGGATTTCCTTGAGGATGGCGCGGGCGATTTCGTTCTTCTGTGCGCTCAGGTGGTTGGGCGCATCTTCGATCCACGCCAAAGCCTCACGGATCGACATCTGAACCACCTGTCCCACGTGCAGCCCGGCGATCTTAACCGCCAGCGCTTCGGCCCGCAGCCTGTAGCCTTCGCAGGCGCCGCAGGGGCGATTGTTTTGATATCGTTCAAATTCCTCACGAATCCACGCGCTGTCAGTTTCGCGGTATCGGCGTTCCATATTCGGGATCACGCCTTCAAAACTGCGGGTCACTTGATAGACGCGCCCGCCTTCGTCGTACCGGAACTGAATTTCATCATCCCCGGACCCACGCAGAAAGACCTCCTGCACATTTTTAGGCAGGTCTTTCCAGGGCGTGTTCTTGTCAAACTCGTAATGGCGCGCAATGGCCTCGATGGTTTGCAGGAAATAAGGGGATTTACCCTTGCGCCATGGGGCCAAAGCACCATCGTAGAGTTTCAGCGTCTGGTCCGGCACCACCAGGCGCTCATCGAAGAACAATTCAACTCCAAGACCGTCACAATCCGGACAGGCACCGAAGGGCGCGTTGAACGAAAACAGGCGTGGTTCGATTTCGGGAATGGTGAAACCACTGACCGGGCAGGCAAAATTCTCGCTGAATGTGATGCGTTCTGGATCACCCTCACGCGGGGCAGTTTCCAATATGGCAATCCCGTCGGCCAGATCCAGAGCGGTGCGCAGACTGTCGGCCAGGCGCGTTTCCATACCTTCCCGCACAACCAGTCGATCAACAACCACATCGATATCGTGGCGGAATTTCTTATCCAACACTGGCGGTTGATCCAGTTCGTAGAACTCTCCGTCTACCTTGACGCGTTGGAAACCCTGTTTGCGCAGCTCCAGGAATTCTTTTTTGTACTCACCCTTCCTGTCGCGCACGATGGGGGCAAGAAGATAGCCGCGCGTGCCGTCTTCCATTGTCATGATCCGGTCGACCATGTCCTGCACCTGCTGCGCCTCAATCGGTTGCCCGGTGGCTGGGCTGTAGGGCGTTCCGGCGCGGGCAAACAGCAAACGCAGATAGTCATAGATCTCGGTCACCGTGCCCACAGTTGAACGTGGGTTCTTGGACGTCGTCTTTTGTTCAATCGAAATAGCCGGAGAAAGGCCGCTGATATGGTCGACATCAGGCTTTTCCATCATATCCAGGAACTGCCGGGCATAGGCCGAAAGGCTTTCGACGTACCGGCGCTGGCCTTCTGCATAGATGGTGTCAAACGCCAATGAGGACTTCCCCGAACCCGAGAGTCCGGTGATGACCACCAACTGATCCCGAGGGATATCAACGTCTATACCTTTGAGGTTATGTTCGCGCGCGCCGCGCACCTCGATATTCTTCAGCTCAGCCATATGCGGCCCCCAACAAACAAGTGGTTAAGAGATAGGCGAGCCAGACCAAGACTCCAACAGAAAAGTTAGAACATTTAGTGAACAATCGAAATTTCGCCGATTAGCACCTGCAATGAACACAGGATTGCAAAAAGGTGCCAGAAATGGCGCAACCGTTGATCTATTTGAGGAGGAAAATGGCGCGGTTGACGGGGCTCGAACCCGCGACCCCCGGCGTGACAGGCCGGTACTCTAACCAACTGAGCTACAACCGCGCATCTATTTTCGTGGCCTTTTGCCTGGACCAAGGATGGCAGCGATGGCGCGGTTGACGGGGCTCGAACCCGCGACCCCCGGCGTGACAGGCCGGTACTCTAACCAACTGAGCTACAACCGCCCGCTGCATGTTCATTGCTGAACGTTTGGGTGTATTATGGCTACGCTCGGGCAGCGTCAAGCGGCGTTTTCAAGTTTTTTGCCAGATTCCAGATTTTTGTATACGGCGCGATTTTTTGCGGATGCCGCGGGTTCAATTTCCCTTGCAGCCAACCTTCGGGAAAGATATCACCCCGTCCCATGGGTGATTAGCTCAGTGGTAGAGCGCTTCGTTCACATCGAAGATGTCAGCGGTTCAAATCCGTTATCACCCACCAATTTCAAAGCACGCCGATGCCCAAAATGATACGCTGGTTTCATGCAGCGTTTCGGTGATGCATGGTGCAGTCTTAACTACATTCCTCGACAAAAAAAGGCGAAGCTCATGCTTCGCCTTTTTTCCATTTACCAAAGATTTAATGCGCGGTTGCGGAAGGTCCGGTATTACCGGACGACGCGGCCGCCGCTGCTGCGGCCTCTTCCGCGGCTTCGTCCCATTCGATCGGTTCCGGTTTACGCACCAAAGCATGTTCCAGAACTTCCGAGACATGTTTGACCGGGATGATCTTCAGCCCTTCTTTGACGTTGTCCGGGATATCCGCCAGATCCTTTTCATTCTCTTCCGGGATCAGAACGGTCTTTATACCACCACGCAGCGCGGCCAGCAGTTTTTCTTTCAAACCACCAATCGGCATCGCATTCCCACGCAGTGAGACTTCGCCAGTCATGGCAATGTCTTTCCGAACGGGAATACCGGTCAGAACCGAGACAATAGACGTGACCATGGCCAGACCAGCGGATGGGCCATCCTTGGGTGTCGCGCCATCCGGCACGTGAACGTGAATGTCGATCTTGTCAAACTGCGGCGGCTTCACCCCGATCTGAGGCGAAATCGAGCGCACATAGGACGAAGCGGCGTCGATGGATTCCTTCATCACATCGCCCAGCTTACCGGTCGTCTTCATCCGCCCTTTGCCGGGCAGTTTCAACGCTTCGATATGCAGCAGGTCGCCACCCACTGACGTCCACGCAAGACCGGTGACAACACCAATCTGATCGTCCTGCTCGGCCAGACCGTAACGGAATTTCGGAACACCCAGGAAATCTTGCAGGTTTTCGGGTGTGACCTTAACAGTCTCCGCGTCTTTCTTGATGATCTTGGTCAGCGACTTCCGTGCAACCTTGGCGATTTCACGTTCAAGGTTCCGTACGCCCGCCTCACGGGTATAGGTGCGGATGATCTTCTGCAGCGCTTCGTCGGTCAGCTCGAACTCCTTGGCTTTCAAACCATGGTTCTTGACCTGTTTGCTGATCAGGTGCTGCTTGGCGATCTCGCGCTTTTCGTCCTCGGTGTAACCGGCCAACGGGATGATCTCCATCCGGTCAAGCAAAGGCCCAGGCATGTTGTAGCTGTTCGACGTGGTCAGGAACATCACGTTGGACAGGTCATATTCAACCTCAAGATAATGGTCCATAAACGTGTTGTTCTGCTCCGGGTCCAGCACCTCAAGCATTGCTGATGCCGGATCACCCCGAAAATCCTGCCCCATCTTGTCGATTTCATCCAACAAAATCAGCGGATTCGTGGTTTTCGCCTTCTTCAGCGCCTGGATGATCTTGCCGGGCATCGAGCCAATGTAAGTCCGACGATGGCCCCGGATTTCGGATTCGTCACGTACACCACCCAATGAGATGCGAATGAACTCGCGCCCGGTTGCCTTCGCAACCGACTTACCCAGCGAGGTCTTGCCCACGCCCGGAGGGCCGACAAGGCACAAAATCGGCCCTTTCAGCTTTTTCGAGCGCTGCTGAACCGCAAGGTATTCAACGATCCGTTCCTTGACCTTCTCAAGCCCATAATGGTCCGCGTCCAGAATCTCCTGCGCGCGGCCCAGATCCTTTTTGACACGGGATTTGGTGCCCCAAGGCAGAGCAAGAATCCAATCCAGATAGTTGCGCACAACTGTGGCTTCGGCCGACATGGGCGACATGTTCTTGAGCTTCTTAAGCTCGCCCTCGGCCTTTTCCCGCGCTTCTTTCGACAGTTTGGTCTCGGCGATTTTGGCTTCCAGTTCAGCAACTTCGTTGCTGCCGTCCTCGCCATCGCCAAGTTCCTTCTGAATGGCTTTCATCTGCTCATTCAGATAATATTCACGCTGCGTCTTCTCCATCTGGGATTTGACGCGGGTCTTGATCTTCTTCTCGACCTGCAGAACAGACATCTCGCCCTGCATCAGGCCATAGACCTTCTCAAGCCGCTCGCTGACGCTAAGGGTTTCCAGAAGCTCCTGCTTTTGTTCGACTTCGATGCCCAGATGCCCCGACACAAGGTCGGCCAGTTTCGCAGGCTCGGTTGTATCGCCTACTGCGGTCAGTGCCTCTTCGGGGATGTTCTTTCGCACTTTGGCGTAACGCTCGAACTCATCCGCGACAGTGCGCAACAGTGCTTCGGTCGTGGTGACGTCGCCGGGAATTTCGGTCAGGTATTCCGCGCGGGCTTCGAAAAACTCTTCGTTTTCCAGAAACTCGGTGATCTGAACGCGCGCCTGCCCTTCGACCAGTACCTTTACTGTGCCATCGGGCAGCTTCAGCAGTTGCAGCACATTTGCCAGAACGCCGGTGCGGTAGATGCCTTCTTCATCAGGGTCGTCAACGCCGGGATCGACCTGGCTGGACAACAAAATTTGCTTGTCATCCTGCATCACCTCTTCCAGCGCGCGGACCGATTTGTCACGGCCTACGAAAAGCGGCACGATCATGTGTGGGAACACCACAATATCGCGCAGCGGCAGGACGGGGTAGGAGGAATTCAGAGGCTCTTGCATGCTCTATCCTTATCGTTGGCAAGACGGTACTTGTCCCTCATCGAGGCAACATTTGACCGTCTCCTGTCTTGGACGATAAAGGTGGGGCCTCATCGCCCATTTTCAACCTTATCGCCATGTATCACCGATCAGAATGAACCGAGGTTTGGCGGACTGCAAGGCGTGCCGGGAACATATCCACCAAAATAGTAGAATACACCCCGCTCTTGCGCGATCAGTCGCCGGAAAACAGCCCGACCGCGCAGAACTGGCCGTTTTCACCTTGGAGGGGGCAAAATTTCACAGCGGTTCGATATCCCCTTGCGCGCGCCGCGCGTGGAAATCGGCCTGCCAGGCTTCGAACGCACCCTCCGCAATCGCGTCGCGCATGCCGGCCATGATCTCCTGGAAATAATGCAGGTTATGCCATGTCAGCAACATGCCGGAAATCATCTCATTCGCGCGGAACACGTGGTGCAGGTAAGCGCGAGAGTAATTCGAACAGGCCGGGCAAGTGCACTGCGCGTCCAGCGGGCGCGGATCATCTGCGTGACGGGCATTTTTGATGTTCACCACGCCGTAGCGGGTGAAAACCTGCCCTGTACGCCCGGACCGCGAGGGCAACACGCAGTCCATCATGTCGATCCCGCGGGCAACGGCACCGACGATATCGTCGGGCTTGCCGACGCCCATCAGATAGCGCGGCTTGTCCGATGGCAGAAACTCGGGGGCATAATCGAGACAAGAGAACATGGCCTCCTGCCCTTCGCCTACGGCCAGACCACCAACTGCATAGCCCTCGAAACCGATAGATTTCAGCGCCGCGGCGCTTTCTTCGCGCAGGTCTTTTTCCAACCCACCTTGCATGATGCCAAAAAGCGCATGCCCCGGACGATCGCCGAACGCATCACGCGACCGTTCGGCCCAACGCATCGACAGGCGCATCGACTCGGCAATGCGATCACGATCAGCTGGCAACGCGGGGCATTCGTCGAAACACATGACAATGTCCGACCCCAGAAGGCGCTGGATCTCCATCGACCGTTCCGGCGTCAATTCGTGCTTTGACCCGTCAATATGGGATTTGAAGGTCACGCCCTTTTCAGTCAGCTTGCGCAAACCGGCCAGCGACATGACCTGAAATCCGCCAGAATCTGTCAGAATGGGCCGATCCCAGTTCATGAACTTGTGCAGTCCACCCAGTCGATCAATACGCTCAGCGGTCGGGCGCAACATCAGGTGATAGGTGTTCCCCAGCAGGATGTCTGCCCCCGTCGCGCGAACGCTTTCCGGCATCATCGCCTTGACCGTTGCTGCAGTGCCAACCGGCATAAAGGCAGGCGTTCGCACGTCGCCGCGCGGTGTGCTGATCACACCGGTCCGGGCTTTGCCGTCTGTGGCTTTCAGATCAAAAGAAAACTGTTGGGTCATGTCATCGCCTCGGGTCGCCGAACCGGGCAGGCTTTGCCCGATCCGGTCGGTCTTTGCAACCCGTCAGGGTAGCGAGGCAACACGGTCTGTAAACAGCTGAACAACCCCTGCCCCATTCACGTCGCGGCAGACCCGAACTGCGGGACGTTCCGGATCAGGTCGCGTCGCACCCTTCTGGTCGCCTTCGGTGACAACCCGCAGACCCGTTTCGACCATGTCAAACATAGCACCATGAGAACAAGCAATCACAGCCGTCGAATCGTGCAGGCCGCAGCCCTCCAGACCACCGACGTCCTTGTAGAACTTCAGGTAAAAGCGAGAGATATCGCGCAGAAAGGACCCCATGTCAGGTGATCGCATTGCCAGGCTTTCGAAATCTGCAGTCTCGTAGAGAGTTTTCAGCGTGACATCCAAGCCGACCAGTACGGTTTCCGGCGGTGTGGCAAAGACCTGTTCAGCGGCAATCGCATCATGATAGATGTTGGCCTCGGCATGTACTGTAATATTACCAGGGCAGTACACCGCCCCGCCCATAATCACCAAACGCCCCAGATTGTCGGCGAATTCCGGATCCAGACGAATGGCGTTGGCGATGTTGGTCAGGGGGCCCACGGCGCAAACCACCAGCTCTTTCTTATGGGTTCGTGCCATATCGACCAGAAATTCCGCAGCTGGCAGGGCGTGATTTCTTCCAATATCGGGAATTTCAGTCAGGTCACCGAACCCTTCGGGGCCATGCACATGCTCGGATGGCGAATGCGTATCGGCACCCAAGGCAACCGCAGCCCCTTCCGCGACAGGCAAATCCAGACCCAGCTTATCAAGCAGGAACCGGGCATTGCGGCTGGATTGATGTACATGTGTGTTCCCAAACACGGTGGTCAGGCCGATCAGCTCGATCTCGGGTGCTGCGGCGGCATAGGCGATTGCCATGGCATCATCGATGCCGGGATCTGTATCGATTATCATTTTCATCCAAGCCCGATATCGCAAACAATCAGGGATGCAAAGCGGTCACAGCACTAATTTTCAATGCCGCGTTTCACCATCTGGGCATTTGCATGACGCTGCTTTCCCCTCATACCAGAGTTGAAATCGAGCGATTCAATTGCCACATGTATACTATAGTACACAACAATAAGAGGACAGAATGACCGAAGACCAAATCATCGGATTGCTTTCGTCGAACATCATTTACCTGCTGGCAGCAGTGCTGGTAATTGTTATCATTTTCAAAGGCATCAAGATTGTACCACAGTCCGAAAAATATGTGGTTGAACGGTTTGGGCGCCTGCATTCCGTGCTTGGCCCCGGCATCAACTTTATCGTTCCGCTGCTGGACGTTGCGCGCCACAAGATCTCGATCCTGGAACGCCAGCTGCCAAACGCGACACAGGACGCAATCACCAAGGACAACGTTCTGGTGCAGATCGATACATCGGTCTTCTACCGTATTCTCGAACCTGAAAAGACGGTCTACCGAATCCGTGACGTTGATGGCGCGATTGCTACCACGGTCGCCGGGATCGTTCGCGCCGAGATTGGCAAGATGGATCTGGATGAGGTTCAATCAAACCGGTCCCAATTGATCACGCGTATACAGGAAAGCGTTGAAACCGCTGTCGATGACTGGGGCATCGAAGTTACCCGCGCCGAGATTCTGGACGTAAATCTGGATCAGGCCACTCGCGACGCCATGCTGCAACAGCTGAACGCCGAACGTGCCCGCCGTGCACAGGTGACAGAAGCCGAGGGCAAGAAGCGCGCAGTCGAACTGCACGCCGATGCCGAGCTTTACGCTGCGGAACAAACCGCCAAGGCGCGGCGTATTCAGGCGGAAGCCGAGGCTTTCGCCACCGGTGTTGTCGCCAAGGCCATCCAGGATAACGGCATCGAAGCTGCGCAGTATCAGGTTGCGTTGAAACAGGTTGAAGCCCTGAACGCGCTTGGAAACGGAACTGGCAAGCAAACCATTGTTGTGCCTGCCAACGCACTGGAAGCCTTTGGTGACGCGTTCAAAATGTTAAAAGGAGGAAAGTGATGGCTGACCCCTTCTGGTTGACCTGGTGGATCTGGCTGGCCGCCGCATTGGCGCTGGGTATCCTTGAGATTGTCCTGCCCGGTTTCATTTTTCTGGGCTTTGCAATCGGCGCCGCAATCACGGGCCTTATCCTTGCCATACCCGGAATGGCTCTGACTTTGAATGTATTGGTGCTGATCTTTGCCGTATTGTCGCTGATTGCGTGGCTTGTTTTGCGGAAACTGTTTGCCCTGCCGCACGGTCAGGTCAAAACCTTCAACCATGACATCAACGACTAAATTGCCGCGGCGCCCCAATCGGCGCCGCCGCCCTACTGGACCCTGTTGCGCCAATTCCCTATATAATCACTCAGGCAACTGACCCGAGGCAAAGATGACTCACCCCAGCGAACAGTTTGAAGGCACACCGCTGATTGCGCCGTCAACCATTGAGCACCCCCTGTACGAGCCCGTGGTCGAGGCGTGCCGCACGGTCTATGACCCGGAAATCCCCGTGAATATCTATGACCTCGGCCTGATCTACACGATCGACATTTCCACGGACAACGCCGTGAAGGTGATCATGACGCTGACAGCCCCCGGATGCCCGGTTGCAGGCGACATGCCCGGATGGATCATGGAAGCGATCGAGCCTGTTGCAGGCGTCAAAGAGGTCGACGTGGAACTGACCTGGGAGCCGCCCTGGGGTATGGAGATGATGTCAGACGAAGCACGTCTGGAACTGGGGTTTATGTAGGCACCCACCACAGTTTCCCGGCTATTTGTCACAAAACATTGGCGTTTTTGTTACCTGCTCGTGCTGTCCTTGTCACAATGATGCGGGACAAGGCCTGCGGACGGCATCAATTGGTGCCGTACCTCGGGCCAGACATGATTTGACCGCCCCCCTCGAGTTCCGGCCCCGAAATACGGACCGTTCTTGCCCGAGAACGGTCCTTTTCTTATCCAGATCACCAAACGTCGGGTGATCAGTTCAAGTTGCAGGTCTTTTTGATTTCCGCAGATCTGGCATCCAGTTGATTGATGTAGTCCCCCGATAGCATTTGCAGCCGTTTATGCTCGGTTCCCGTCACCAGCCCCAAAAGTGCTCCGGCGGGGGTTATGGCGGCAACGCTTTCCAACTGTTGGTCCTGCGCGTGTTTCCTCTCGGCCGCGATGGCGCGCAGATCGCCCTCGGCGGTCGCGCAGTTTACCGGATGCCTCTCTCCATCATTGGTGGCCACCGCACCATCCGGGACAAACAGAAGAACTGCAACAGCAAGTACCGCGCCCGTCAAGATCGAATTAAAAATCGCCTGTAAGCTTTTCACAATATTATCCTTTCCGACGGTATACCAAAGCAAACCGAGTTAACGGCCGACTAACTTGAACCTATTCAGTTCCACGACCTTACGGTCGAATGTTTTCAGCGAACCCATTCTGAATGCCGGGTTGTTTCATCCGGATAAAACTCTTTATAACACACCGTCTTGAGCCTTGGCCCCCTGATCCCTAAATTAAGTACAACGCGCGACAACGGAGACTTACATGTTCGGCATTCCCGGCAAGCAGGCTGTGACCATGACGCCTAAAGCCGCAGAACAAATCATCCGCCTGATGAACTCGGGTGGCCACGCTGGCTTGCGCATTGGCGTCAAGAAAGGCGGCTGTGCAGGCATGGAATATACCATGGAATATGTCGATCAGGCTGATCCGCATGACGAAGTTGTCGAACAGGATGGAGCACGCGTCATGATAGCGCCAATGGCGCAGATGTTCCTGTTCGGGACTGAAATCGATTACGAGGTGTCGTTGCTGGAATCAGGTTTCAAGTTCAAGAACCCGAATGTTGTCGACGCTTGCGGTTGTGGTGAATCCATCAAGTTCGATGAAAGTATCGCGCAGCAATCCTAGTTTGCGCCGGGTAATCCTGTGACACGGGCCCAACCCAACGTCGTGTTGTCGATCGAAGCGTGTGAACTCACCCGATCCGTGGAATTGTAAGATCGCGCCGACAATGTTATCCGCATCCTAAATCATCGAATGATCAGGGAGATATGGGTATGCGGCGCAAGCTTGCGGCAGGAAACTGGAAAATGAACGGAACCGGTGCTGCGCTGAGCGAACTTGAGGCACTGTGCAAGTCCCACCCAGACGCTTCGGTCGATATACTCATCTGCCCTCCGGCAACATTGCTCAGCCGTGCCGCAGACACCGTACGCGGGTCAGCAGTCACCGTTGGTGGGCAGGATTGTCACGCGGCAAGCGCGGGCGCGCATACAGGCGATATCAGCGCCGAGATGCTGCTGGACGCGGGCGCGACGTCAGTCATCCTGGGTCATTCCGAACGTCGCGTAGACCATGAAGAGCATGACGAGGATATACGCGCCAAGGCCCGTGCAGCGATGGACGCGGGGTTAAAAGCGATCATTTGCGTAGGCGAAAGTCTGGAACAACGCGAGGCAGCCAATACGCTCGACATAATCGGCGGTCAGATGTCGGGGTCGATCCCGGATCAGGCAACCGGCGAGAGCCTGATCATTGCTTATGAGCCGATTTGGGCCATCGGCACCGGCAAGGTTCCGACGCTTGATGAGATCGGAGAAGTTCACGACTTCATCCGCGCCCGGTTAGAGCGTCGTTTTGGCGAAGGTGTGGGTCGCTCTGTCCGTCTTGTGTATGGCGGTTCAGTCAAACCCTCCAACGCGGCGGAGATCTTTGCGGTTTCAAATGTCGATGGTGCGCTTGTGGGCGGCGCCAGCCTGAAGGCCAGGGATTTCACGGGCATTATTCAGGCACTGGAGAGCGTCTAGAATTCTCCTTTACTCGGCAATATCTTCGGCCCAAAGCTCTGGCTTTTCTTGGATGAACCGCTGCATCAGTGCGATACAGTCGGGATCGTTGGCTATCACCACCACGACGCCGCGTTCGCGCAGAAAGTCTTCGTTGCCACCAAAGTTCTGGGTATCGCCGATCACCACACGCGGGATACCAAACTGAACGATAGTGCCCGAGCACATCATGCAAGGTGACAATGACGTGTAAAGAACCGTATCCCGATAGGTTTTCTGACACCCCGCTTTGCGTAAGGCATCCATTTCCCCATGTGCGATCGGATCCCCGCCCTGAACACGTTGATTGCGCCCTTGTGAAACAATTTCGCCACCCCGCGCCAGAACTGACCCGATCGGGCATCCACCTTCATCAAACCCAGCTTTGGCCTCGTCATAAGCCACGCGTAGCAAGCGCTTGTCGGTCTCGGTCAACATTCCGATCCCCATTTCCCGTGTTTCCCAAACCCTGCCCAAGCGCAAAGACTTGGTCAATGACGGCCTCACGACAGCTTCATCAAGACAAGACCTGACACGATCAGAAGGGCCGCGAGAATCCGCGCAAGGCTTTGGGCTTCACCCAGAAACAGGATACCTACACAGAACGCCCCCACTGCCCCAATACCCGTCCAGATGGTATAAGCTGTGCCCAACGGCAGGTCCCGCATCGCCAGCGCAAGAAGACCGAAAGACCCGATCATCGAAAGCCCCATCAAGGCTGTAGGCCACAATCGGGTGAAACCAGCCGATTGCTTCATCGCTACGGCCCAGACGATTTCCAACAGGCCAGCAAATAGAAGGAATACCCAGGGCATAAGACAACCTCGTATCCGTTCGGGTCGTCCCGAATGATGTCCCGATATGGGGAGGTCGTCCTCTGAACCCGAGATATGAACCCGGTGCGCGGTTTCAAGATGCAAAAAAGCCGGACGGTCGAAACCGCCCGGCTTTGCACGTGGTCAAATTGCTTAGTTGGTCACGATTTCCGGCCCCATGAACGTGTTGGGCAGGAAGGTCGAAAGCCAAGGGATATATGTCACCATGATCAGGAAGACGAACAGGACAGCAAGGAACGGCAGCGCCGCCTTCACAACACTCATCATCGGCATACCCGCAACGCCGGACGTTACGAACAGGTTCAGACCGACCGGAGGTGTGATCATCCCGATCTCCATATTCACAACCATGATGATGCCCAGATGGATCGGATCAATACCCAACTCGATGGCAATCGGGAACACCAGCGGTGCGACGATCACCAGCAAGCCCGACGGCTCCATGAACTGACCGCCGATCAGCAGGATTACGTTGACCACGATCAGGAAGGTTACCGGTCCAAGACCTGCTGAAAGCATGGCGCTAGCAATGTGCTGCGGCACCTGTTCGTCCGTTAGAACATGCTTAAGGATCAGCGCATTGGCGATCACGAACAACAGCGTCACCGTCAGCTTTCCTGCCTCGAACAGTGTATGCTTGGTGTCGGGGTGAAAGAACGCCGTGACCAATGCGTAGGGTTTTTTCAGCAGCGGCAGGTTCTGTGCGTCTCCTTCCGTACTCAGCGGCCCCATGTCCTTGTAGACGAAACTGGCAATGAAGAAGGCATAGACGGCAGCAACCGCGGCAGCCTCGGTCGGGGTAAAGATACCCCCATAAATGCCACCCAGAATGATAACGATCAAGAAGAGGCCCCAACCGGCCTCGCGGGCCGAGGTAAAGACCTCACCCCACCCCTTCCATTCACCCTTGGGCAGGTTCTTGACCTTTGCCATGACATAAATGGTGATCATCAGCATGAAGCCAGCCATCAGACCGGGAATAACGCCAGCCAGGAACATACGCCCAACTGAAACTTCGACGGCGGCGGCATACACAACCATCACGATGGACGGTGGGATCAGGATGCCCAGCGTACCCGCGTTACAGATCACACCGGCGGCAAACTCTTTGGAATACCCAACCTGGCGCATACCTGCGATGACGATCGAACCGATAGCTACAACCGTGGCCGGGGACGATCCTGACAGCGCGGCAAACAGCATACAAGCAAACACGCCCGCAATCGCCAGACCGCCGGGCAGATGCCCTACGCAAGCAATCGAGAAACGGATGATCCGACGCGCTACGCCGCCTGTCGTCATGAAGGACGAGGCGAGAATGAAGAACGGGATCGCCAACAGGGTGAAATGCCCCTCGAACGCCTCAAACAGCGTGCCTGCGACTGAAGCCAGCGAACTGTCGGAATAGATCAGCAGGAACAGGGTCGAACTGAGGCCAAGTGCAACCGCAATCGGAACCCCGATCAGCAGTAGGCCGATGACCATCGAGAAAAGAAGGATAACGTCCATCAGTCATGCACCCCTTGTTGTGCGCGGACTTCCTCAATCTCGTCCTCGACTTCGTGGCTGGCGACAAGGCGATCGGTCTCACCACGCCAAATTTGAACGGCGACCTGCGTAAACCGGATCACCAGCAGCAGCATGGACACCGGCAGAACCAGGTAAGGTACGACCTTGGGCAGTTTTTCATACCCCTCGCCATAATTGATCAGGTCTTCCAGAAAGCGCAGCGGCGCGACCATGGGGATGTCGTCTACCTCGTAGAAACTCTGGCTGCGTGCGCCGAAATCAAACCCGGTCGGGAACCAGCGGCCCGATGTTGGCGGCAGATCTGCAAAGACGGCCCAATAATCATATGCCCCCTTGAGCATCAGCAGCGAAAACACCAGACAGCATCCAACCGAGACCAGCGCCATTAGGCGCCTCGGTGCTGGCGCCAGCATGTTCAGGATTGCATCCACGCCCAGATGAGCATGTTTCTTGACTGCGTAAGACGCGCCCAGGAGCACCAGCCAGCCGAACGTGAACACTGTCAACTCAAGTGCCCATAGGATATTGGAATTAAAGACAAACCGCGCAATCACGTTGGCAAATGTAACGACCGTCATAAGGCCCAAAAGCAACGCGATCAGGGTTTCTTCGATATGGTCGATCAGCCCGCCCTGGCCGGAGTTCGCACCAGACATCTTTCAGTCCCCGCATTTTATTGAAGAGAGAGTTGAGAATGGGGCGGGCCATTTCAGCCCGCCCGGCCTGCGCGTCGAATACTCCCCAGTCCCCGGACGCGCGGTCTTTGACCGGATCAGAACCCGGCGTTGATGGCCTGTGCTGCGTCGATCTTGTCCTGACCCACGTCACCGGCGAATTTGTCCCAAACCGGTTTCATCGCGTCGACCCAGGCCTGACGCTGTTCAGGGGTCAGTTCACGGATGACGCCGCCTGCATCGATGATCGACGCTTTGGCCGCTTCGTTCACAGCAAAGGCTTCTTTGTTCCGGGTCTCGGTAACTTCGGCCAGAATAGTCAGGAACTGATCCCGCACCGCCGGATCAAGACTGTCCAGCCAATCCACCGATGTCACGACCAGATAGTCGATGATGCCGTGGTTGGTTTCGGTGATACCGTCCTGCACCTCAAAGAACTTCTTGCCGTAGATGTTCGACCAGGTGTTCTCCTGCCCGTCCACAACGCCCTGTTGCAGCGCGCCATACACTTCCGAGAATGCCATTTTCTGCGGGCTACCACCGATGGCTTCCATCTGTGCCACCAGCACATCTGACGACTGCACGCGGAACTTCAGACCGTTTGCATCCGACGGATCAACCAAAGCCTTGTTGGCCGACATCTGCTTCATGCCATTGTGCCAGAACGCCAGACCTTGCAGGCCACGACGCTGCATGCTGTCTTTCATCGCCTGTCCCTCGGCCGAGGCCTGGAACGCGTCTACAGCGTCGACATTCTTGAACATGAACGGCAGGTCAAACAGGCGGAACTGTTTGGTGAACTTCTCGAACTTCGACAGCGAGGGCGCGGCCAGTTGCACGTCACCCTGCAACATCGCTTCGAGAACTTTGTCATCGTTGTAGAGCGTCGAGTTCGGATAGACCTCGACACACATCGTGCCGTTCATTTCGTCGTTGACCCGCTGCTCCAGCAGCGATGCCGCGATACCTTTGGGGTGTTTGTCGGTGTTCGTCACATGCGCGAACTTGACGACGATTTCACCTTCGTCGCATGCAGCCATACCAGCCGTTGCGGTTACTGTCAGAGCAAGCGCAGTTGCTGCCGTTGTCAGAAGCTTCATCTGATATCCTCCCAGAGTTCCTTGAAACTTGCAGTCGACGCCGGGTAAGCGCCGTATGGCGTGCAGTGAAGCGACTCAGGGTAAAGCACACAACTTTTGACTGCGATTGCGGAACGTGTCTGATTACCTGTTTAATACCAAAGTGTTACGTCGTTGTTGGTTCAGGTTCTGCGCTTCACAGGTCCGAGCCGTGCGAAAACTCGCACATCCTCAGAGCGGCTTGTGCGGATTTCCGCACAATTTCCGAATCACTTCTTCGAATCAGATGCGCCAATCCGGTTCCTGCTTATCTGCGGTAATCCTCGGGACGAATCTGATAGCGCGCCAGCTTGTCGTAAAAGGTCTTACGCGGCAGCTTCAGCGCCTTGGCCGCATCTGACGCTTTTCCATTGTGGCGGCCCAAAGCTGCAATCAACAAAGATCGTTCAACCCGCGCCATCTGTTCGCTCAACCCCAGATCCGTAGCCTGCGTAACCTCCTCGGGCATTCCAAGAACAAACCGCATTGCTGCTGACATCAGCGAACGGGCGTTGCCCGGCCAGTCGCTGGCCATCAAGGCCGCCAGATGTTCGGACGAAATCTCGGGAATTGCGATGCCAGCCTGTTCGGCCGCTTGCGCCACATAGTGGCGAAAAATCACCGGAATGTCGTCGGGGCGTTCCGCCAATGAAGGAACACGCACCCGCATCACATCCAAACGATAAAACAGATCAGCGTTGAACCGCCCTTCCGAACTTAACGCAGATAGGTCGGCGGTTGTTCCTGCAATAATACGCCCCCCCGGACCGCGCTCGATGATCTCCAACGCCGCAAACTGCGTGGCTTGGGGCATGGCGGACACTTCGTCCAGAAACAGGGAACCACCCACGGCATCGCCACAGCTTTGGGCAAGGTCATCGGGGCTTAGACTTGAAGCCGGACGTTTGACAAAAGGCCCCTGACCAGCGGGCGACATCAGGTGGACCACTTCGGCTACTTTGGATATGCCGCTGCCCGGCGGGCCGGTAACAAGAACTTCGGCCCCTGTCGGTGCGACGGTCCGCACGCGATCCCGCAGCGCCTCAGCTTGCGGAGACAGGCCAAACAGCAAACGTGCGGCCGGGTCCCCCCTTTCAAGTTCGGTTTTCAGGGCGCGCTGTTCCAACACTTGGGTGCGGGCTGCGAATGCGCGTTCAAGAACATCCATCAGGTCAGACGCAGCGCAGGGTTTTTCGAGAAAATCGAACGCTCCTTTTCCCATGGCTTCTACGGCCATTGGGATATCACCTTCTCCGGTCAAAAGGATCACCGGAAGCTCGGGGTCGATGTCCCGAGCATACGCCAACAAGTGGAAGCCATCCCGCCCGGGCATTCGAATGTCCGAAATAATCACACCGGGGAAATCCCGCCGAATATGATCCTTGGCCGCAACAAAGGAACCGGCTGTTGTCGGTGCGTAATCTGCAAGTTCAATGGTTTGCGCCAATGCCTCGCGAACAGCTGCGTCATCATCGACCAACAGAACCCTGCGCATCATGCTGCCTCTTCTTTTCCGTAGGGCTCCAGTTCGACGGTAAACACTGCGCCATCAGCCGTGTTTGCCCCGCGGATTTCACCCCCAAAGCTTTGAACAAGACCATATGATATAGAAAGACCAAGCCCCAAACCTTCAGATGATCCTACGCTTTTGGTCGAATAAAACGGCTCGAACACCCGGTCGGGGTCTTCAATCCCCGGTCCGGTATCCTGCACAGAAACGCGCAACCGGTCTTCTTCGTGCATCACAATCGAAATGTGCCGCTTGGGTCGCCCCAGCATCGCATCCGCCGCGTTATTGATCAGATTAACAAAGACCTGCACCAAGCGGACTTCACCCCCCCAAACATAAACCGCAGCCTGTCCCGGTTCCCATTCCAGCGTCACATCATCGTCACGCAAACGGGTTTCGGTCAATTCGACGGCAGTTTTCAGAACCTGCACCAGATCGACCCGGCCCATCGGTTCGCTTTCATTGCGGGCAAACGCGCGCAGGTTCTTGATGATCCGGGCCATGCGGGCGGCCATTTCCGAAATACGCCCAAGGTTTTCGCTGGCCCTGTCGCCTTTGCCACGTTCAAGAAAGGCCGTACCATTGTCGGCGAATTGCTGGATCGCCATCAACGGTTGGTTGAGTTCGTGGCTGATCCCCGCCGACATCTGCCCCAAAGCGCTGAGCTTACCTGCCTGCACCAACTCGGTCTGCGCTTTTTTCAGTGCTGCTTCGGCCTCCTGACGTTCTGCAACTTCGCGGCGCAAGGCGGTGTTTGCTTGGGTCAAAGCACGGGTACGCTGCGCCACCCGGCTTTCCAGAGCCGTGTTGGCATTCGCCAGCGTCCGTCGCCGTTCCATCGCAAGATACAGCATCGCACCAAACGCCAGACAGATCGCTGCGACCGCCGCCGCCTGCAACCCGGCAAGTCGCCGGGCCGGGGCCACGTCCACCAAAACCTCGGCGGTCATATCGATCACAGGCAATTCAAGCGTTAGGTGCAACGCATCGCGTGGCAAATACCGCCCCCAGTTCAGCCGCCACAATTCATGCTGGCCGACCCGCGTCGCGGCAAAATCCACCGAGGCACCCTCTGGTGGTGTCAGCCCGGACTGACCAACCTCGCGGCTCCAAAACAGCAAGTCCGACCGGTTTGAGATGAAGACGACGCCGTCAGAATCAACAAAGAAAACGGCTTCGGTACTGCCCCGCCAAGTTTGTTCAATGTCCTGGACATCGGCAACCACCATCACTGCACCTTCGACTTGCCCGGAGGCGGCAAAAGTCGGAGCGGCATAGGAATATATCCGGTCGCCACTGTCTGGAACCACCTCATGCGCGGTGCCCACCGCACCCTGCATGGCGCGCCTGAACGCTGGATGTGCGGACATGTCTCGCTGTGCCACTGGCTGTGCGGCGACCAGAACCCGACCGCTGCGATCCAGGTACATCATGTTGACGGCCGCTGTCTTGTCAGCAACGTCCAGCAACATCGTTTGCGCGTCATGTACCTGTTTTGGTGTATCCAACGCGTGCAAAGCGGGATGTGTCGCCATCAGAACCGCCAATTCCTGGTAGACCTGCATCTGAGTGCTGAGCCGATCCGCCGCCAGTTCAAGGTCTGCTTCGGCCTTGTCACTTAGCTGAGACAGCGCCTGACGATAGCCATAAGACCAAACAAAACCTGACAGCAGCCCGACAGCGGACAAAAAACCGGCAATGATCCAAACTCTCTGCATAGACAGGGTCTTGCATTCAACGCGGCTCGTGGCAAGTGTGCGTCGCATGAAGTCATTCTCGCAATCCCCGACAGACCCGGGTTTCGTTCAGAACCCTTACCCTTTCTATGATCAGGCCCGCGCTGCTGGTGATCTGTTCTATTGGCGCGACTACGATATGGTTGCTGCGACGTCCTGCCGTGCCGTGCGGGCACTTCTTCGCGACCGCCGGTTTGGGCGGGAAGTTCCGCCTGAATGCGCAACACAGGGCCCTGCCCATTTGGCCCCCTGGCTGGCTATCGAAGCCCATTCGCTGCTTGAAGCTGAACCCCCGCGGCATACCCGCCTAAGGGCGCTTGTCATGCGCGCTTTCACGTCGCGGGAAATTTCTGCATTGCAGCCTTCCATTGAATCGCTATGCCACAGTCTTGTCGAGGCGTTTCCGAATACACCTTTCGATCTGCTGAGTGCTTATTGCACTCAGGTCCCGGTGGTAACCATCTGCCGACTGTTGGGCGTTCCCGAAGACATGGCGCCCAACCTGTTGCAGTGGTCGCATGACATGGTCGCGATGTATCAGGCCAACCGGTCACAGGCGACCGAGGATAAAGCCGCCAAGTCGTCTCAGGAGTTCACGGATTTCCTGTTGGGATACATTAACCAGCGACGCAACGATCCGCGTGACGATTTGATCACCCGGCTTATCAGCGCCGAGGAGGAAGGCGAAAAGCTGTCCATCGACGAGCTGGTCGCAACATGCATCTTGCTACTGAATGCAGGACACGAAGCAACCGTGCATTCGCTGGCGAACGGTGTGAAAACCCTGTTGCAAACCCATACCAGCCCCGACGTTCTGGCACCGGACCAGATCGACGCAACGATCGAAGAAATCCTGCGCTATGACCCGCCTTTGCATATGTTCACACGGTATGCGTATGAAGACGTTGACATATTTGGGCATTCGTTCAGGCGCGGTGACCAGGTCGCGCTTTTGCTTGGCGCTGCAAACCGCGACCCTGCCGTCTGGGATGAACCCGAAAGGTTTAATCCGACGCGCTCGATTGAGGTCAACACAAGTTTTGGTGGAGGCATCCACTTCTGCGTCGGCGCCCCTTTGGCAAGGTTGGAAATGCGCATTGCCCTGCCCTTTCTGTACAGCAGCTGCCCGAACCTGCGGCTCGCCGTAACGCCAACCTATTCAGACAGCTATCACTTCCATGGTCTGGAACGGTTAATGGTTCAGGTCTGACCTGTATAAGGCGCCGCTCGATCCGGCGCTGGCAGCACCTGCCTTCTATACCCCTTCAGCCAATGCGCTGAGGGGAAGCATCGTTGTGGACTTGATTTCTTCCATCGACAAAAGCGCGGTCACGTTGTGCACCCGCACTTCCGAAATCAGCGACTGGTAGAATTGATCATAGGCGCGCGCGTTCTTGACCCGAACCTTGAGGATATAATCAATGTCACCCGCCAGCCGGTGCGCCTCCTGCACTTCGGGATGATCGCGCAGTGCTTTAAGGAACTTTCGCTGCCACTCAGCTTCGTGCTCCGACGTTCGGATCAAAACAAAGAAAGTCGCTTCAAACCCAAGCGCCTCGGCATCCAGCAAAACCGTTTGCTGACCAATGATTCCCGCACTCTTGAGCTTGCGTATTCGATTCCAGACAGGCGTCTTTGAACTGCCGACACGAGCCGCTATTTCGTCCAGTGACTGCCCTGCATCGCGCTGCAGCTCGGCCAGAATTTTCCGATCCGTATCATCTATCCGCACCGACATTCCAATATTCCTTCCACATCGAAGAATTCGTTCCAAATTTTCGTTTCGATGGAACGTTTGTCCTTATTTGAGCGCCCATATGGCACTTTGATGGGAATATTTCCTATATTGAGGGTCAAGTCAAACCACACCCGAGATGATCCGATGCAGGACGTTCGCACAACAGGCCCCAAAGGACATGTCGACTTTGTCGGCGCAGGTCCGGGCGATCCTGAGTTACTGACGCTCAAAGCGCTGACTGCGTTTGAGCGGGCTGATGTTGTGCTGCATGACCGCCTTATCAGTGAACCCGTACTGGACATAGCCGGTCAAAGCGCCGCCTTGGTTGATGTCGGCAAAGCCGGGTTCGGCCCATCCTGGAAGCAAAGTGATATCGACGCGCTTTTGGTCGAATATGCCTTGAATGGTAACCGCGTGGTCCGCCTGAAGTCCGGCGATCCTACTGTCTTTGGCCGTCTGGATGAAGAGATTGAGGCCGTCGAGGCGGCGGGTATTTCGTGGCAGATCGTTCCTGGGATCACAGCGGCCTCTGCCGCGGTGGCAGGCATCGGCCAAAGTCTGACTCAACGCGGCCGGAATTCCTCGGTTCGGTTCCTGACCGGGCACGACATGAATGGTTTTGCGGATCATGACTGGAATGCCCTGGCACGGGCCGGTTCGGTTGCTGCGATCTATATGGGCAAGAAATCTGTCCGCTTTATCCAGGGTCGCCTGATCATGCATGGCGCCGATCGCGCCACCCCTGTCACACTGGTCGAAAACGCTTCGCGTCCGAACCAGCAGATACTGGCCACCACACTGGATCAACTGCCCGCCGATCTGGCCGCCGCCGAAATGGATGGACCGGCCCTGACATTCTATGGCCTTGCCCCGCGCGAAGCGGCGCAGGCTGTAACCGAATTCAACAAGGAGCTTGCCTGATGGCCCGCGCTTTTACCCCCAAAGTCGTCACCGCAAATGACTTGCTGGTAGGTGACGTCATTTACCAGACCGAAGATGACAGTTGGACGCGTGATCTGTCGCAGGCGGAACTGATCACTGACGAAGCACATGCACAGGTGCGTCTGCTGGATGCAGCGCGTCAGGCAAGTAAAGTCGTGGGCGCCTATCTGGCCGATGCCGTTGCTGGCAAAAACGGCCCAGAACCCACCCATTTTCGGGAAGATTTCCGCCGGACTGGTCCGTCCAACTATGCCCACGGCAAACAGGAAACTTCCCAGCAGCCCCGGGCCTGACCTCTGGCCATCTCTCTCCCCTTTCAAGGCCCCTAGGTTCGGGGCTGCAAACAAGGACAGCTAGACATGTATCGCTACTCCGAGTTCGACACAGCATTTTTGGCAGAACGTAACGCGCAGTTCCGCGCCCAGGTCGAGCGTCGCATTGACGGCTCGTTGACCGAAGACGAATTCAAGCCGCTGCGCCTGATGAATGGGCTGTATCTGCAACTGCATGCCTACATGCTGCGTGTCGCCATTCCCTATGGCACGCTGAACAGTGCACAGATGCGTCAACTGGCGCTGCTGGCCGAGAAGTGGGACAAAGGCTATGGCCATTTCACCACCCGTCAGAACATCCAATACAACTGGCCAAAGCTGAACGACGTGCCGGATATGCTGGACGCGCTGGCCGAGGTTGGCATGCACGCCATCCAGACTTCGGGAAACACCATTCGCAACGTGACCGCCGACCATTTCGCCGGTGCCGCCGCGGATGAGGTCGCCGACCCGCGCCCCTATGCTGAGCTTCTGCGCCAATGGTCGACCGACCACCCGGAATTCCAGTTCATGCCGAGAAAGTTCAAGATCGCCATCACTGGCAGTGAAAACGACCGCGCAGTGATCAAAGCGCATGACATCGGCCTGCAACTGGTCGAACGTGACGGCGTTCTGGGCGCTCGCGTCATCGTTGGTGGTGGCCTTGGCCGTACGCCCATGATCGGCAAGGAATTGTCCGAGTTCGTCGCCTTTGACGACCTGCTGGCCTATCTGGAAGCCACCGTGTCGGTCTGGAACCAGATTGGTCGCCGCGACAACAAGTACAAAGCACGTATCAAGATCACCGTTCACGAGCATGGCATCGACGCTATCCGCGCAAAGGTCAACGAACGCTTCCTGAAGGTCCGCCCGCAGTTCAAAGGCGCGGATATGAACCTGCTGGAAGAGTTCAAGGGCCACTTTGCACCACCTGCCTACCGCCAGGCTTCGGTCGCGTCGTTTGAAAGCACCTATACCAACGATCCGGTCTTCCGGTCGTGGGTCGACACCAACATCGCGCCGCACAAGAACGCGGACCATGCGATCGTCACGATCTCGATCAAGAAGCATGGAGCAACACCGGGCGATGCAACTGCCGAGCAAATGCGCGTTATGGCCGATCTGGCCGAAGAATTCGCCTATGACGAGCTGCGCATCAGCCACGAGCAGAACGTGATCCTGCCGCATGTCCACAAATCGGACCTGCCCGCGATCCACGCCAAGCTGAAGGAATACGAACTGGCCACCGCCAATATCGGTCTGATCAGCGATATCATCGCCTGCCCCGGTATGGATTATTGCGCGCTGGCGACGGCGCGTTCGATCCCGGTTGCTCACGAAATTGCAACACGGTTCGAGGACCTGAAGCTTGAGCATGACATCGGCCACCTGAAGATCAAAATCTCAGGCTGCATCAACGCCTGCGGTCATCACCATGTTGGCCACATCGGCATTCTGGGTTTGGACCGCGCAGGTGTCGAAAACTACCAGATCACTTTGGGTGGCGATGCGACCGAAACTGCGGCAATTGGTGATCGCACCGGTCCGGGCTTTGCCTATGACGAAATCGTTCCTGCCGTAGAGCGCATTGTCGACACCTATCTGAACCAGCGTGCAAGCGCAGAGGAGACATTCCTGGAAACATATCGCCGGGTGGGCATGGCGCCATTCAAAGACGCCCTCTACCCCGAGGCCCGCGCAAATGCCGCTTGACCTGATCCAGACGGAACTGGGCCGGGACAGACGCGAACTGACTGAACGTGTCGAAGACCTGAATGCCCGGTTCCGGCACCACAGCGCTCATGATGTCATGCATGAAGCGATTGATGAGATCGACGAGCTTGCCTTGGTCTCGAGCTTTGGCGCGGAATCTGTCGTGCTGTTGCATATGGCGGCGGTGGTGAACAAGGCAACGCCCGTTCTTTTCGTGGACACGCAGATGCTGTTCACCGAAACGCTGGAGTACCAGCAGGAGGTGAGCGAGCGTCTGGGGCTTACCAACATTCGCATCATCCGGGCCGAGGATGCAGAAGTTGAGCGCGAAGA
>NZ_JBXWSG010000047.1:0-27258 GCF_059613305.1 Ruegeria sp. BHSB056
GACCGAGCGCAACTGTCCGCTTGTCTCCAGGAAACAATAAAAGCTACCATCTGATTGACCGCTCTCAAACAACGGATTGCTCCTCCAGCGGACGCATACGATCCAGGACCGCATCGCCGTCCTGAACGGCTACACCGCGCTCGGCATCCCGGCCACGGAGTCTGTGGGATACGTCTGTCCGGGGAAGGGCCAAAACGCGTCCATCATCTGGTTTATGAAACAGGGCCAGACTGACAGGCAGTCTAATGACTTAGCCGACATAGTCAGTCCGAATTATCTATGGCAGATAAAATGTAGTCGCCTGTTGATCTGCATCTTTTTTCACATTTTTTTGCAAAGACGACGGCCTGCTGTCTATAGAGCGCAGTAACAAAAGGTCTTTCAGCTTCTGAAATACATTCGGTACCATGAAAGACCCCGCTCTGTTGATATTGAGTTTCTGAAATTCCGCCAGTTTGGTCTGTTTCAGTTGCGCCAATGTCCGAATTGAAGTTTCTGCCTTTCTCCGTCGCTTTGTCGGCGTTTGAGGGCTAAGTGCATTTGGATATTACAACGCCATCGGCCAAACCCAAAATCCGTTGTACGCCGAGCACCATCGAACTCGTATTCGCAAACCGTACTTTGGAACCTTCGATGCTGTCCCGGCTAGCCCCGTTTCACAACAGCTGAGACTGACTGTTCCGACGCGTCAACTCTCGGCCTTGATCGCAGCAACCACAATGTCGATTGCGTGGTCCAGATCCGATTGCGAGATGGTCAGCGGCGGCGACAATGTCAGAACGCATCCCTGACTGATCTTATAACTCAAACCAGCCTCCAGACAGGCGTAGTAAATCCGCTCGGCACGCGCATTACCCGGCGTTTTGTCGGCGCGATCATCGACGATTTCGACCCCGAACATCAAACCCCTTCCCCGGATGTCTCCGACGGTGGGAACGTTCTGAAGTTCGTCCAAAAGACGACTAATTGCGTGCTCCCCCAGCGTGGCCGACCGATGAACCAACCCCTCATCTTCGATGATCTGAAGTGTTGTCAAAGCGGCCCGTGCAGTGACCGGGTTCTTTTCGTGCGTGTAATGACCAATGGCAAAATCTCCGCAGACGTCCAGCTGTTTGCGGGCAACACAGGCTGCAATGGGTAGGATACCACCGCCAAGCGCTTTTCCAAGCGTCACAATATCGGGAATGATCTCGTCATGTTCAAAGGCGAACATCCTGCCGGTCTTGCCAAGGCCGGTTGGAATTTCATCCATGATCAATAGCGCGCCGTGACGATTGCACGCCTCGCGCACGGATCTCCAAAACCCCGGTGGTGGCACATAGGGCACTGCGCGCATGGGTTCAGCTATGACCGCCGCCACATCTCCTTCACGCTCCAGAACATATTCGACCATTTTCGCGCAGGCCAACCCGCAGGTTTCCGGTCCCGCGTGATTGTAGGGGCACCGATAACAGGCGAAAGGCGCGACATGTTCAGTACCTGACAAGAGAGGGCCAGCGATATGGCTGCGGAACGTCGCCTCGCCACCGACGCTTGCCGCGCCGAAACCCGCACCATGGAAGGCATCCCAGAAGCTGATCGTTTTGAACCGGCCGGTAGCGGCGCGCGCGATCTTGAGGGCAACCTCGTTGGCGTCAGAACCGCCGGTGGTAAAGAGCATTTTCCCAAGATCGCCAGGCACGATATCTGCCAGTTTTTCCGCCAAATCCACTGCCGGATCATTGGTAAAGCGGCGGGGCGCGAAAGGAAGATCGTCAAGCTGTGCCTTGATTGCGGCTACCAGACGCGGGTGCCCGTAGCCTATGTGATGCACCGAGTTGCCATGGAAATCCATGTACCGGCGACCCTCCATATCTTCGATCCAGATCCCCTCGGCCTTTGCAATAGTGCTGACGCAGGGTGATGACAGAGATTGATGCAGGAACACATCCGCATCGCGTTTGACCAGAGGTGTCGACTTCGGTCCCATGGACTTTCGCAACCATGCCTTGCGCGCTTCGGATGTGTTTGATTCCCCTTCCGTGTGGACAAACTGTGGCATGTCCGCTCCTCGTTTCTGTCATCAAAAGATGCGGGCCCCAAAAGACCCGCCAGTATCAGGGAGGAATTGAGGCGCCCTTCCCGTTTGTGGGGAAAGGACGCAAGGTTTAGTTGGGCCAGGGCAGCGAATAGGTTTTGACGTTGGTGAAGAACTTCATCGCCTCGATAACGCCCTCTTTCACCCCGTTTCCGCTGTCCTTGATGCCGCCAAAGGGTGACATTTCAATGCGGTAACCCGGCTGTTCCCAGATGTTGCAGGTGCCGACATTCAATCCGTTGATAAAGGCGATGGCCCGGTTCAGGTCATTGGTGCATACCCCCGAAGACAGGCCGAACTCGGTCGAATTCGAGATCGCCATCACCTCTTCATCGTTGTCTGGCACGCGTACGATTGGCACGATAGGACCGAAAGTTTCTTCCATCACCAGCTCGCTGTCATGGGGAACCTTGTCGACGACGATAGGCGGCAGCAATGCGCCCTGACGGCCCGGGTGATACAGGATTTCTGCACCCTCTTTTTCAGCCTGAAGAACGCGGTTTTCGAATATCTCTGCGGCTTTATCGTGAATCACGCACCCCAGTTCGGTTTCGGGGTCCTGCGGATCGCCGAATTTGATCTTCTTGGCCTTCTCCAGAACCAGTGGTACGAACTTCTCGGCCACGCTTTCCTGCACGAGGATGCGCTTGACCGCCGTGCACCGCTGACCGGAGTTTCCGGTAGCCCCCGCCACCGCGATTGTTGCGGCCTTGTCCAAATCCGCATCGCTGAGGTCATTCAGAACGATCAGAGGATCGTTACCCCCAAGTTCCAGCGCCTGCCGCTTGTAGACGCCTTTCTCAGCGATCAACTTGCCCACCGGCACACCCCCGGTGAAGGTGATGATGTCGATATGTTCATTGGTGATCATCTCATCGCCAATGTCAGCCGGCCAGCCGGTCACCACTTGGAACATCTCGTGCGGCAGGCCTGCCTCGTAAAGTATGTCGGCCAATGTCAGCGCGGTCAGCGGCGTCAGTTCGGTAGGTTTGCAAACCATGCAATTGTTGGTCGCAATCGATGGCGCGATTTTGTGGCTGACCATATTCAAAGGGTGATTGAACGGAGTGATCGCACTGATTGCTTTCACCGGCTCTCGGGTGGTGAAAATCTTGCGGGCTTTGCCATTGTGGGTCAGATCGCAGGAAAAGATCTCGCCATCGTCCTTTAGCGCCTCAGCCGCCGCAAACTGATAAACATCCTGTGCGCGTTTGGTTTCGTAGATCGCATGCTGGTGGCAGATGCCCAGCTCCAACGTCAGCCATTTCGCAAGATAATCGCGTTTTTTACCGATCAGCTCGCCTGCGCGCTGCAGAATCTGGCTGCGCTCGTACCGGGTCAGTTTAGGTTTGTAATTCGCCGCGACTTCGAAAGCCCTGCGTGCGTGTTCTGCGGTGCCGGCGGGAACATGACCCACAACTTCGTTTGTGTACGGGTAGAGAACGGGAATAGTTTCATCGGTAAAGACGATCTCGCCACCAATCCGCATTCCTTCGTTACGAACTTCGATTTTCGACATGGTCTGGTCTTTCATGGCTTACTGTGCCGCCGCTGTAGTTGCGTAGAAAAAGGCATCAAAGTTGCGCAGCACGGGTTGGTTCGGCAGGTCGATGACACGGTTCACGATGAAGGGAACTTCTTGTTCCGTCAAACCACCATGGCTGCGCAGCGGTTCCTTCAGGGCCGCAAGGTCATGGCGGTGCTCGGACGTGCCGATGCAGATGTTTTCACCAGAAACCATCACAATGTCGCCAATGCGGTCGCCTGGCAATTCGAATTGCTCGATCGCCTCGGCCTTGGTCAGAACATGAGTGATGCCGCTGGTCGCCTTGAGTTTGGCAATGATGTCGCCCTGATCCGCGCCATCCGGCAGATAAGCGGTCGCGAACGAACCCAGTGCACCATGATGCACGACATAGGGGTCAGTGATCGGAAGGATGACTCGTGCCGCATCCTTGCCCAGCCATTCGTCCATCAGATCCTGCACATAGACGACCGAAGGGGATCCATCTGCCAAGTGCTTTGGCTTCATGCCGTGATCAGCCGTCACCACGATGGCGGCCCCCAATGCGTTCAACTCGCCCAGATAGCGGTCAAACATGGCGTAAAAATCCAATGCGCCCTTTTGATCGGGTGCAAACTTGTGCTGGATATAGTCGGTGGTCGACAAATACATGACGTCGGGCTTGAACTCTTTCAGCAGCTTGACGCCAGCAGCAAAAACGAATTCCGACAGCTCGGCCGAGTATACCTCGGGCACAACCATGCCCAACCACTTGCTGGCATTGTCGATGCCATGTTCTTCAAGCGTCGTTTCACCCGAACGCTCAGAAGAGAATGCAACCGCCCTGCCCTCGTCAAACTTCAGCCCGGCACCAAGCAGCGCGCGAAGTTTGTCCTTGGCGGTTACCATCGCCACGCGGAAACCTGCATCATAGAACTGCGAGAAGATGGTCGGCGCGCGCAGGAAGCGGACATCGTTCATCATCACCTCTTCACCAGTATCGGGATCGATAAGGTAGTTGCCGCAGATTCCATGCACGATCGGCGGACGCCCGGTGGCAATCGAAAGATTGTTGGGGTTGGTGAATGACGGGATAACGGAATGCGCCAGTCGGTCCGTACCTTCCTCCCGCATTCGTTTAAGGTTGGGCATCAGCCCTTTCGCAATCGCCACGTCGAGGTATTCTGGTTCGCATCCATCAAGACAGATGGCAATCGCGGGCACCTTCGGCGTCGGGTAGACACGCTCATTTGCTTCGACAGGGGTTTGAATGGTCATCTGTGTTTTCCTTGATGTTTATGCAGCCAACTTGGCGCGTTCTTCCAGTGCCCGGAGAGGGGGAGCAGCGCTTGTCACGCCCATTTCTTCCAGAGATTCTTTTGCAGCGATCACAACTTTACGCATGACATCTTCGTCCATCTGACCGATGCAACCGACGCGGAAACTGTCGACGACGGTCAGCTTGCCCGGGTAGATAATGAACCCTTTGTCCTTCATCAGTTTGTAGAACTGATCGAATACGAACTTCTCATCGGCGGGGCAGAAGAACGTGACGATGATCGGGCTGAGCCAACGATTATCCAGAAGCGTCTCGAAACCCAGTTCACGCATGCCTGCGACCATGACGTCCCGGTTGCGGCTATAGCGGGCGCCGCGACCTGCAACACCTCCTTCAGCGGTGTGCGCTCGAAGCGCCTCGATGAAGGCGGCGACCACATGCGTTGGTGGGGTAAACCGCCACTGGCCCGTTTTATTCATGTGCGCCCATTGGGCATGCACATCCAGAGACAGCGAATGACTGTTGCCTTTTGCGGCTTCCAGCTCGGATTTGCGCGCCACGATGAACCCAAAACCCGGAACGCCCTCGATGCATTTGTTCGCCGAAGACACCATCGCCTCGTATCGGATTTCAGTGGGTTTGAGCTCAATCGCTCCAAATGCGGACATCGAGTCGATCAAAAGCTTGCGCCCGGCCGCATATGTGACCTCTGAAATCTCCTCGACCGGGTTCAGGATGCCCGAACTGGTTTCGCAATGAATGGCGACGACATGCGTGATGTCCGGGTCATCCGCGAGAATGCGCGCCACCTCGTCACCCCTTGGCGGCAGGTAATCGCCCTTGTCCAATACGACATGATCACGACCCAGGTACTGCAGCGTCTGGGCAGAACGCTGCCCATAAGCACCATTGGCCAACACCAGCGCCTTTCCGTCCCGCGGAATAAAGGATGCCAGCATCGCCTCGACAGAAAACGATCCGCTGCCCTGCATCGGCACACAATCAAATTCGTCAGCGCCCTCGCCAAGCAGGTTCAGCAGGCTTGATCGCACCTCCCGCGTCATGGCGCGGAAATCGTCATCCCAGCTTCCCCAATCGCGTAACATGGCCTCTTTGACCGCGTAGGACGTTGTCAAAGGACCGGGTGTCAGAAGGTAGGGTTCGCCAAGTCGCGGTTGCTCAATTTTGGGTATGGATGGCGTCATTACCAGGCTCCAGAACAGCGTTTTCAGGAACACATTTGCAGTAACGGTTGCTATATGTGAAATTGCAATTATCAATCCATTAATAAGCGCAGCCTATGCATTCATATCCAGGAAACCGTTATGCGACACAGCCAGTTGAAAGCTTTTCATTACGTGGCCAAACATGGTGGATTTTCCCGTGCGGCAGAGGCTTTGTATCTGACCCAGCCAGCGATTTCCGAACAGGTTCGAAAACTGGAACAGGATCACGACCTGTTGTTGTTCCAGCGTGAACGAAAACGCGTGAACTTAACGCCCGAAGGCGAACAGCTTTACCGATTCACGAAACAGTATTTCGAGATCGAAGATCAGATTGAGGATTATCTCTCTGAAACCAAAGCCGCGATTGATGGAGAATTAAGAATCATTGCCGATTCAGCGCATCACATGACGTCTTTTCTAGGTTCGTTCCAAAAGAAATACCCGAAAATTACGATCACCGTACGATCCGGCAACACCGAAGAAATTCTGGAGGAGCTTCGGTCTTACAATGCGGAAATCGGTGTTGTTGGCAGCCTGTCTCCTGGCAAGGACATGGACGTATTGAATTTGGGGTCCACTGAAATTGTGGCCTTTGCTGCCCAGGGCGTGCTTTTGGCATCCAAACCGACCTTATCCCTGGAAGAGTTGGCCGAATTGCCCCTGATTTTCAGAGAGCACGGGTCAAAAACACGCGAGAAACTAGAGGATGCAGCCGAGAAACACGGCATCAGATTAAACCCAGCTATCGTTGCAGAAGGCCGAGAGGCCGTTCGCGAGCTTGTTGCCTCGGGTGCGGGTATCGGTTTTGTATCTCAGGCGGAATACGGGCACGATAATCGATTGCAGCAAATCAAATTGAAGGGTGTGAACTTGCAAATGGGTGAAAGCATGATCTCACTTTCCCAGCGTCGCGACGTCAAGATCATACGGGCGTTTATGGACTTTGCTGAGCGGGTGCTTAAGGAGAAAGAAACCCCCGCTGATATGTGACCTGCGGGGCTTTGAGTTTTGTAGGGCTTACCTGCTGCGCCAGGCCTGTGTGCGGGCCAGAATGCCTTTTGACGCAATCAGGTGGACGATCCGGGCGGCTGCGTTGGTGTAGAAGATCATCATGCCCATCGCAGCTGCGGGTGCGATGTCCCCGGCATCATCCATGTTCAGCACCGCGATGGACGCGAGTGTGGTTTTGGGTGAGTAGAGGAACACAACCGCCGACACGGTCGTCATCGCGTTGACGAACAGATAAATCGAGATGTCCAGCACCGCAGGCAGGCAGACCGGCACCGTCACGCGGGCAAACAGCTTCATTGTTGGCTGTTTGAGAGAGGCTGACACCGACTCGAACTCTTTATCCATCTGCTTGAGAGCGGTGACCGCCGTCAGGTGCGATACGGTATAGAAATGCGTCACTGTACAAATCACCAAAATCGCCATGGTGCCGTAGATCGCATTGAACGGATTGGACGGGTTGTTGAAGAAGAAGATATACGACAGCCCCAGAACCATGCCCGGGATGGCCATCGGTAGCATGGCGAACATCTGAAAGATCGACCGCCCGGTTTTGAAACCGTTCGATTTTTCCACCAGATACGCACCGAAGAAGACAACCGTCGTGCCGATCACCGCCGTCAGGAAGGCCAGTTTGATCGAGTTGAAATACGACCCCCAGCCGCCGCCATCCATCTTGTCGAACTGGTAGTTCTTGAGGCTCAGGCTCAGATCGTAGGGCCAGAACTTGATCAGCGCCGCAAACTGACACACGGCCAGAAGACCAACTATGAACAGGCCGATTAAGCTGCAGTAGATCAGGAATATGCGATCGGTTTTCGGGTTTGGCGTTGCCTGATATGGAACCGAACGCGCAGAAAGCAACGCCACCTGCTTGGACTGAACCATCCGGTCGATACCAAAAGCCAGAATTGCGGGGATGACCAGAACCACCGAGACCACGGCGCCCATCTCAAAGTTCTGCTGGCCGATCACCTGTTTGTAGATATCCACGGCAAGCACGTTGAACTGGCCGCCGATCACCTTTGGCAGGCCGAAATCGGTGATCACCAGGTTGAACACGACAAAGGCTGCTGAAATCAGTCCATAGCGCGCGCCGGGTATGGTGACGGTCCAGAATGTCCGCCAGGGGGTTGAGCGCAAGCTGACAGCGGCCTCGTACAACCGCGCATCCGATATCGCAAGCGCGGTCGATATGATCAGGAACGCGTGTGGAAAGGTAAAGAAGACCGATCCGATCACGATGCCTATGGGGCCGTAGATACTGGCACCGAACAGCAACTCCTTGATCATCCCCTGATTGCCGAACAGGTAGACCAGCGCGATGCCCGGCAGCAGCGAGGGAACCAGAATCGGCGCCATCGCGATCAGGCGAAAGACCCCCTTGAACCGCATGCAGCTTCGGTTCAGCGCATAGGCAAACCAGAACGCCAGCGTCACCGTAACGATTGTGCTGACAACCGAAATCCAAAGGGAATTCTTGATCGAGTTGAACAGGGCCGGGGTTGAGAAGTAGTTGATGAAGTTGCCCAGACCCCGCGCTTGAACCGGCCGCATCTGCACCCGGCGGAACGTGTTGGAATCAAGCTCGACCCAATCGGTGCCTTCGTTCAAAGTCGACCCGACCAGAAAGCGCCCGGCCTCCGTCGTGTTCCGCATCTGGTACATGACCGGGCTGCGAAAGCTGAAATCCGGAAAGAACCCGGTCACCGGCAAACGCCCGTCCGAGCCGGTTGTCAGATCGGTGTCGGAATACACCCCCAATTGCCTGTTCAGTTCGTCAGCCGTCAGGATCGTTCCGTCAAACACACCCGCTTCATCACTGACCTGAAACTCATACTGGGACAGCTCGACCCGGTAGGTCGAGAAGGACTTGGAAAGCATCGTGTAAAGCGGCAGCGCCAGTGTCACGATCAGATAGAGCGCGATCACCATCATGCTTCCGCGCATCAGGATGTCATCGCGGCTGAGCCTGGGCCTGATATCCGGTCCGACAGGCAATGTGTCGTGATTGGTCGACATCGTGCTCATGCCGCAGCCTCCGGAAGGTCAAACGCCATCAGGCGGTTCTCGGGAAGCTCGATCACCATGCTGCACCCCTCTTCCAGCTCAAGACGACGCACGGCGTTGATCGAAAAATCCGCGATCAGTTCAGAAGATCCGAACCGCTCGTTGTTCAGGCGGCAACGCCAGAACGAGCCCAGAAACTCCATTTCATCAAGCGTGACCTCGATGCAGTTCCGATTGCCGCCCGTGTCAAGATAACCAGCTTCATGAGGGATGATGTCTTCGGGACGAATGGCTGCGATGACCGGGGTGCCATCATTGAACGTGTGGCTGAGGCAGGCAAAGGTCTTTTCCCCGACGCTCAACCGCCCGCCTTTGGTGACCTGAGATCGGATCTGGTTCATTTCACCGATAAAGTCGGCCACGAACAGGTTGGCCGGTTCGCGGTAGATCTCCGTGGGCGATCCAACTTGTTCAATCACCCCGTGGTTCATCACCACGATGCGGTCGGCCATGGCCAGCGCTTCTTCCTGATCGTGCGTCACCATCACGGTGGTCACACCCAGCTTGCGCTGCAATTCCTTGATCTCATGCCGCAGGTGAACGCGCACCTTGGCGTCCAGCGCCGACAGGGGTTCGTCCAGCAGCAGCAAACCGGGATTGGTTGCAATGGCGCGGGCCAGCGCAATCCTCTGCTGCTGGCCACCGGACAATTGTGCCGGGTATTTCCTGCCCTGATCCGGCAGACCAACAAGGTTCAACAGCTCGCTCACCCGAACTGCGATATCCGACTTGCTGCGGCCCGTGTTTTCAAGGCCAAACGCGATGTTCTTTTCGATCGTCAGGTTCGGGAACAGCGCATAGGACTGAAACACAATCCCGAAATCACGCTCGGACGGGGGCAGGTTGGAGACGTCCTTGCCATCCTGCATAACCGTACCCTTGGTCTGCAGATCCAGCCCGGCAATCGCCCGCAACAAGGTGGTCTTGCCGCAGCCGGACGGGCCAAGGAAACAAATGAATTCACCTTCTTTGATTTCAAGAGAGATGTCCTTGAGTGCCAGAAAGCTGCCGAACGCTTTCCACAAATTCTGGATGCTGAGATACAGTTCACCGGGTGGTGTTTTCTGAAGCACGGGAGAGGTCCTCACATCTGCACCTCGGGCACGACCGATCCTGGCCGGTGCGCGCCGGGTGAGTTGGTTGTGTTGGTGGGAACAAGAGAGTGGCGGGCAGGAGCGGCACAAAAGCCCCTCCTGCCAATGGAATTATTTCGCTTCAGACTTTCCGTCATAGCGAGACTGCCATTCCTTCAGGATTGCCGCGCGATTGTTGGCGGCATACTCGAAATCATTGTTGATCATCGCATCCAGAAGACCTTCTGGGAAGTGTTCAACCGGTTTTGCAACGCCGGGATACGCCACGACCGCATAGCCGGTATTGTACATCTCGTTGGCCTCTTTGGTGACAGTGAAGTCCACCAGCTTCTGCGCGGCTTCCAGATTTGCGGTACCGGCAACGATTGCGGTTGCTTCCATGTCCCAGCCGACGCCTTCCGAAGGCACAATGATTTCCAGCGGTGCACCATCAGCTTTGGACTTCGCCCCACGGAACGCAAAAGAAATACCAATCGGGATCTCGCCCGCCGCCGCCAGTTTGCAAGGCTTCGAGCCGGAATGGGTGTAGCGCGCAATATTCTCGTGCAGCGCATCCATGTATTCCCAGCCACCTTCTTCGCCAAACATTTGAAGCCAGCTGGACACATCAAGGAACCCCGTGCCCGAGGAATTCGGGTTCGGCATGATCACCTGATCCTTGTACATCGGATCAGTCAGGTCCTTCCACGAAGTGGGCGGCTTCAGCCCGGCCTTTTCCGCCTCAACCGTGTTGTAGCAAACCGAGGCAACCCAGGCGTCCATGCCAACCCAGGCAGGCGGGTTGTCACCATCGACGAATTTCGCATCCAGCTTGTCTACGCCAGCCGGGGCATAAGGCTCCAGCATCCCTTCGGATTTCAACAGCAGCAGAGAGGTCGCAGCCAACCCCCAGACCACATCCGCCTGTGGGTTGTCACGCTCAGCCAGCAGCTTCGCGGTGATGATCCCCGTCGAGTCCCGAACCCAGTTGATCTTGATATCAGGGTTACTCTGGTTGAACGTCTCCGCATATCGTGCCAGATCCTCCGCCTCAACGGCGGTGTAAACTGTCAATTCTGTTTCCGATGCCGCTACCGTCGCGGTCAGTGCGCCGACGGCCAAAGCTGCGAGAAATGATGTGGTGTGTTTCATTGTTTTCCTCTGTTGGTGAATTGTTCGACAGGTTCGCCATTCTTGTGCGGCGTTACATTCACATTTTAGCATTGGCATTTTGACAGAATAAGGTGTCAAGAAAAATCGATTATACCTTCAAAACCATAAGCCAGCCCTATGGATCAATTTGACTGTGAATTTCAAAGAGACCAGACAAGGTTTTGCGGGGGAGCGTGAGCAGAAGCGTGAATGGGCAAGACTGGTTCCGCCACAAACATCCCGGAAGACCACTATATCCCAAGTGTTCGGAACTGAACGCGATTTACGCCTACTTGATGTAGTTGCCTAATAAATCAGATGCCTCAATTCTGAACCGATGGCCCTGACTTTTTTGTCAGGACCATCAATTGCGATCGGCATAGGATTAAGTAACGTACAAAGCCTTCAGAATCTAATAGATAGGCATGACATTCCGCCATCCAGTTTTGCACATTCGGTGTTGTTGATTTCTACGACCTCGTAGCCGTTTTTCCGCAACATTTCTGCTGTACGTGGGAACCCAGCCGGGGCCAGCACAAGCTCGTTGAACCGGATCGAGTTCGCAGCTGCTTCCTCACCTTCGGCTACGTGCAAAACGCGGTACCCTTCGAAACATCCTGAATCGTCCAGACGCTTGGTTGAAAGGATGGTTTCCCCATCCAACAGAGAACAATCCGTTTTGAAATGCAGTACACCCGGCGGTGTGAACACTTCACGCACGGTGTGGCCCCATTTCGAAACGATGTCGGTCAGTTCGGCAACACCAGCCGCGTCAGTGCGATCCGAACGCCCAACTAGGATTTCGCGGCCAGTGACCAGGATATCCCCACCTTCGATATGGCCCGGTCCTTTGATACGGTGCACGTCGTCGTAAACCGAGCGAATAGTTGGTTCCATCTCGGCCACTTCCCCCATGCGGCTGGGTGCCCCTGGGCGCATCATAACGGCGCCCTGCGGCAGACAAAGGGTTGTATCCTCGACAAACACTGCATCCGGGAACGTATCCAGCGGTGACAGTTCAATCACCTCGGCACCGGTGCTCTTCAGCGTTGCTACATAGTGTGCGTGTGCCGCCAGCATCCCGTCCAAATCTGGTGTACCGATATCTTCTGCACGCAAACCCATGGTGATGGTTGCAGCCGGGCGGCGCGTAATCGCCCGCGTAAACTGAAAAGTCGGGTCAGTCATTTCCGTTCTCGCTTTTTATGAGGAGTGTGATTGATTAGGTGCGCGGATTTCAACAAGTCGTGGGCCTTCATGGCACTGCGCAGCAGTCAAAGCTTGCGCCACCTCTGCTGCATCCGGCCCGATCCGCCAGAACGGCATCCCGCAGGAGCGGGCCACGCCTTCAAAGTCAGGCGGTGTTGGTTCGCACCCAAGAACGGTCACCCCGACAGCTTGCATCGAGGTCGCAATTTCCTGATAGCCGTGATTGTTCCATATAACGAAAGTAATCGGCAGGTTTTCATCAACTGCGGTCATCAACTCGGGCAGGCTGAACTGTGCCCCACCATCGCCAGAGATACAGAGCACAGATGCATTCGGCGCTGCCAGCGACGCGCCGATCGCTGCGGGTATGCCGTATCCAAGTGCGCCAAACCCGGTCGACGCATTGAACCAACCACCAGGACGATCATGGTCAAAGTAGAGATTGCCCGCGTAGATCGGATAAGTGGAATCGCCTACCATGATCGCGTCTGGAACGGCCCTGCGCATCGCAACGAGAATGTCGTGAAGCGCGCGCATATCCGCACCGATCTCTTCAAAAGCGTCGCGGCGTGCCGCTTTGGCACGTCGTGCGCCGTTCAAGGATGCGGTCGCAGGACCCAAAGCTTCCAATATCGCAGCGGCTACAACGCCTGCATCGCCAACAATTGCGACTTCGGCTTCGTGGCGACGCATTTGGTCGGGGCAGAGGTCGACCCGGATCAGGGACGACATACTGGCGATGTTTCCGGTTGCGTACATGTCAAAGTCCGTTTGCCCCAGTTCAGTTCCCAGCGCCAGTATCGCGTCTGATCCTTCAATCAAATCGCGAACAGCCTGAAGACTTGGGCTTGCCGGCACACTGAGTGGATGACCATACATCAGCCCGCGCGCATTTACGGTCTGCACGACCGGCGCATCCAAACGTTCCGCCAGCAAACGTATTGCCGCGCTTTCCCGACGCGCACCGCCACCGACCAACAGCACCGGAGCCTTGGCTGCGGCCAATCGGCTGACAGCTTTGTCAATTAGCGCCATGTCTTCTGGTTTTTCGGTCAGAGATCCGGGCGCTACCGTTGTTTCAACATACTGATCCCCAGCAATATCCAAGGGAATTTCGATATGCGTCGGCCCCGGGCGTCCCGATTGGAACGGTCGAAAGACCCGATCCATGGCCGGAAGCAAATCATCCGAGCCCTCAACGCGCTCGGACCGCAACGCGACTGTCCGCGCCATCGCCCTCTGATCCGGCAACTCGTGTAAGTGTCCTAAACCTTTACCAAGGCTGGACAGCGTATTCACCCCAGAGACCACAAGCATCGGAACACTATCTGCCCTGGCCTGCCCCATCGCAGTAAGTGTATTTGTCAAACCTGGACCAGTGATAACAAATGCAACGCCGGGCTTGCCGGACACCCTGGCATACCCGTCCGCCATAAACCCCGCGCCCTGTTCGTGCCGGGGGGTGACGTGGCGGATACCAGAGGATACAAGCCCCCGATACAGTTCGACCGTATGTACGCCAGGAATACCAAAGACAGTATCTACGTTGCGCGCAACCAGTTGGGACACCAACGCCTCACCAATGCTTGTCATGCGTTCTCCAACTGCAACTGGTTCGCGTGATTGATGATCCGGTCACAAGCCGCAGCAAAGTCCGCGTCATCCACCGTCAGTGCGATACGCACCCAGTCATCCACTGTGCCGCCAAACGATGTGCCCGGCATTACAGCCACTTTGCCATGTTCCAGCAGGTGAAATGCGTAATCGTTGCCGTTCAGTCCGGTCGCCGAAACGTCGATCATCGCGAACATGCCGGCCTGAGGACGATGAACACGCAGCCGCGTTTCAGTCGACAACCTGTCCTGCAAGATGCGCGCGCGATTGGCAAAGCGTTGCGCCATCCCTGCCGCGACATCCGATCCCTCGCGAATGGCCATTTCGGTCATGTCCGCGATGAAGGGTTGATTGCCGAAAAGCATGGTCTCAGACAGAGGCAAAAGGCGTTCTGCAAATGTCTCGGGGCCGATACACCATCCGCTGCGGAATCCAGGGGCGGCATGCGATTTTGATATGGATGACACCACAATGACCCGATCAGACAACTCTGGCAGGGACAGGGGCGAAACAAATTCGTTTCCGTCGAAAACCAACTCTTCATAGACCTCATCTGAAATGATCCAGAGATCATGATCGATGGCCAGCTGCCCGATAGCATTCAGATCTGCCTTAGTTAGGATCGAACCCGTCGGGTTGTGTGGCGTTGTGAGCAATATGGCAGAGGTTTTCGGGGTGATGCGAGCGGCGATGTCATCGGCAGCAATCCGAAAGCCGTTCTCCGGTCGCAGAGGAACAGGCACGACGTCTGCCCCACTGGCGCGGATTACACCTTGATAGGTCGCATACATCGGATCACCTACCAGCACTTCACAACCGGTTTCCGCAACACCCATTAGTACGGCATAAAGCGCAGTTTGGGTCCCTGGGAAACACAACACTTGCAAATCGGAAATCGCCCGGCCGGACCTATCGGAGTAGCGCTCTGCCAATGCTGCACGCAGCCCGGCTTCACCGCGTCCACTCGAGTAGGTCGTTCGACCCTGATGCAGGGCGTTCACAGCCGCGTCCACAAGTCTGGTAGGTGCTGGAACGTCAGGCTCACCGATCGTCAATTCGATGATGTCCTGCCCTTCTGCAACACGGCGTTGAGCTGTGAGATGCACTTCCCACTTTGCGCCACCCAACCCGGACAGGCGTTCGGTTATCGCTGTTTCTTTCATCTTCAATCCTACTCAATAACCGTTAAGTCCAAACCGATGATTGATCCGACTGAGTCGAGCCCAATCTCTGGCAATTCGCCCGCTTTGAAAGCGCTTGGCAGGGCGCCACCTTCCATCCACAGTCCGTCGATCACCGCGTTGCAAGCGATGGCCATTCGTCTTAGGTGGCAGCTTTTTGGGGGCATACCCGCCTCTTGCAGAGCATCTGAAATATGCGCTTCTAGCCGATCACGGAAATCACGGTAGGTCTGCTCGTGGATCTCCTGCATTTTGGTATCTTTGCGCGTTTTATTCAGAAACCCCGCCCACAGACAAACCCAGTCCGGGTCGACCACGGGATGGGTCAACCCGGTCACTACAAACGTCGCCAGCCGTGATCTGGCGGAGTCATTTGGTTCAGCACTTTGCGCGGCAGTCATGGCGGTCATTCGCCGCATATGATAGTCGTAAGCTGCTGTAATCAGGTCTTCTTTCGAAGAAAAATGATGCCGGATCAGACCCTGAGTCACATTCGCCCGATCAGCAATCGCCCGAACGGTTGCCCCTTGCAAACCCTGCTCGGCAATCAAAGACAACGTAGCCTCAATCAACGACTCTTTACGCTGCTCTGCTGGTTCGCGCCTAAATTTTGTTACGTGATCCGGCATTATTCTTTCCAGATATTACAATTATACAGTTGCATAATTGTGGGGAATCGCTAAAGCTGCAAGGAAAAAATGGTGGATAGGGATGGAAACAACAAATGAACGTTGACCCCGAGACCAAGCCGGATGAGGCCATTCGGGTCATTGACTTGCACAAGTCTTTTGGCTCGCTTGAGGTTCTCAAGGGCGTTTCGCTCACTGCCCATCAGGGTGATGTCGTCGCCATCATCGGAGGCAGCGGTTCCGGAAAATCCACGTTCCTTCGTTGCATCAACTTCCTTGAAACGCCTAGCTCTGGCGAGATCGTTGTAAACGGTGAAACGATCGCGATGCGCCCTGACGGGTTGCCCAAAGACCGGCGTCAGCTTGAGCGTATCCGCACGCGGCTGGCGATGGTATTCCAGGCCTTCAACCTCTGGACTCATCGCACCTTGTTGGAAAACGTCATCGAAGTGCCCGTTCACGTTTTGAAAGTGCCGCGTGACCAGGCAATCAAACGGGCGCATCAACTGCTGGAGCGCGTGGGTTTGGGCGACAAGGCCGACACCTTCCCTTCGTTCCTTTCAGGTGGTCAGCAGCAACGTGCAGCGATTGCGCGCGCGCTGGCGGTCGATCCCAGTGTGATGTTGTTTGACGAACCCACCAGCGCACTGGATCCCGAACTGGTCGGCGAGGTATTGACCGTCATTCGGGATCTCGCCGCCGAGGGCCGGACCATGCTGATAGTGACCCATGAGATGAAGTTTGCGCGTGAGGTTGCGACCCACGTTGTGTATCTTTTCGAAGGAAAAATCGAGGAACAGGGGCCACCTGACGAGCTTTTTGATAATCCTAAATCCGCTCGGCTGAAGCAATTCCTGAAATCAGTCGGCTGAGTAAACAAAATCATGACAGGGAGACTAAAATGATAAAAAGAAACCTAATTGCAGCAGGTGTGGCTGCGACAATGCTCAGCGCCGGAACGGCCAGTGCAGAAGAAGTAAAAATCGGGATTGCCGCCGAACCCTACCCCCCATTTGCCTCACTCGATTCCTCGGGCACCTGGGTCGGCTGGGAAATCGAGGTGATTGACGCGGTTTGTTCCGCGGCCGAGCTTGACTGCGTGATCACACCGGTTGCCTGGGACGGCATCATCCCGTCGCTGACCGGTCAGCAAATCGACGCTCTGATGGCGTCGATGTCGATCACCGAAGAGCGCCTGAAAACCATCGATTTCAGCGATCCCTACTACAACACACCGGCAGTGATCGTCGCCGACAAGTCGATGGACATCGAACCAACGCCGGAATCTCTGGCTGGCAAGATCATCGGCGTGCAGGCATCAACCATCCACCAGGCCTATGCGAACGAACACTTCAAAGATGCCGCAGAAATCCGAGTTTACCAAACCCAGGACGAGGCCAATCAGGACTTGTTCGCCGGTCGGATCGACGCGATTCAAGCGGACAGCATTGCCATGGCTGACTTTGTCGCAACCGACACCGGTGCCTGCTGCGAAATCAAGGGCCCGGTTGCGAACGACGTGGCAATTCTGGGCCGTGGCGTCGGCGCCGGTGTTCGCAAGGGTGACGACGCGCTGCGTGAAAAACTGAATGCGGGAATCGCGGCAATTCTTGCCGACGGTACGCATGAGGAAATTACCTCGCGCTATTTCACGACCAGCATCTACAGCGAATAAGCTTCGTCGTGGAAGCGCTCCTCGAAAGCCTGGGGCTTGCCCAAAGCTTGGAGCTGCTGTCCCTAACCCCTCCGGGTTGGGGCGGTAATCTCCTGCGTGGCCTCGTTCACTCGTTGCAGATCGCACTTGGCGCGTTCGGTTTCGGACTGATCATCGGGCTTTTCGGGGCCTATGGGAAACTATATGGCGGACCGGTCACCCGCGACCTTCTCGCCATATACACAACCGTGATGCGCGCCGTACCTGAACTGGTGCTTATCCTGATCCTCTACTATGTAGGGACCGACCTGATCAATCAGGCCGCACAGGCAATGGGTTATGGCCGGGTTGAAATCAGCGGCGTTGTAGCTGGTATCTGGGTATTGGGCATCGTTCAGGGGGCTTATGCGACCGAAGTGTTGCGCGGGGCTATCCAGGCGGTACCCTCAGGGCAGATTGAGGCGGCGCGATCCTTTGGTATGCCGCCATTCATGCTTATGCGGCGTGTCACGATCCCCGCGATGATGTCCTTTGCCACACCGGGGCTGGCCAATCTTTGGCTGATCGCCACCAAAGACACTGCTTTGCTTGCCATCGTTGGTTTCAGCGAACTAACGCTGGAAACACGCCAGGCCGCTGCAAGCACGCGCGCATATTTCACGTTCTTCCTTGCTGCCGGTGCGCTTTATTTGATCGTCACCCTGTGTTCCGGCGTCGTGTTTGGCCGGATCGAGAAATGGGCCCGCCGCGGGCAACCTTCGTTGAAGGTAGCAAGCCGATGATGAACTGGCGGGCACTCATGCAACCGCACCGGATCGTGCTGATGGCCCTGTTTGCGGCGTTCGTAATCTGGTGCGCACTCTCGTTACGATGGGATTGGATTCCGACCTATGCACCGCTGGCTCTGGAAGGTTTGTGGAGAACCATCTGGCTGCTTGTCGTCACCACAGTGCTCGGGTTTCTACTGGCGATCCCGCTTGGCCTCGCGCAGGCGATTGGGCCCTGGTATCTGTCGGTCCCGGCGCGCGTGTTTTGCACCATCATTCGAGGCACGCCGATCCTCTTACAAATTTGGCTTTTGTACTACGGGCTTGGATCACTCTTCCCTCAAGTCCCTTGGATTCGCGGCAGTGAACTGTGGCCCTATCTAAGGCAGGCCTGGCCCTATGCAGTTTTGGCTCTTACCCTATCCTACGCAGGCTATGAGGGCGAGATCATGCGCGGCGCATTCGCCAGTGTAAAAAAAGGCCAGCTTGAAGCGGCGCAGTCCTTTGGCATGCCGCGCTTTACGATGTTTCGCAGGATCTGGCTTCCTCAAGCTATTCGCAGTGTATTGCCGACGCTCGGTGGCGAGACCATCCTGCAGCTAAAGGCAACCCCGCTGGTCGCGACCATTACCGTGGTTGAAATTTACGCCGTGTCTTCCAGAGTTCGAGCGGATACGTTCGTGGTATACGAGCCGCTTTTGCTGTTGGCGCTAATTTACCTGATCATCGCGGGCCTCATTTCTCTGCTGTTCCGGCACATAGAGTTGCAGGTGCCCGCACGGTAACCCAGCCTTAAAAACAGTGAACCAAAAATTGCTGCATTCACAACAAGTGCAGACACAAACAACGCAACCTGCTGAGAGCGCAGCGCGAATTTTGTGACTGGGTTTTACCTCCTGGTTCAGGTGCGAAGCCTCAGCCTGATCGAAAATGCTGCGCCAGAAAATCAATCAACGCGCGCACCCGGGCCGTCAGGTGACGATTGGGTGGATAGAGTGCATAGAGGCCGAAGTTTTCCGTTTCATAGTCCTGAAACAAGTGCTCCAGGGCACCCTCTTCCAGACTGCGGGCAATCACATAGTGCGGGCAACGCGCGATACCCAGCCCGGCAATCGCCATGTTGGCAATCGCCGCCGGGGCATTGGCATGAAACATCCCGGCCACCTTGACCGCAATATCCCTTGTCCCAGCTCGAAACCTCCATGCTGTTGCGTCAGCCGGATTTTCGTCAATCAGGCAGTTATGTGTAGCCAGTGCCATCGGATCACCCGGACGGCCCCTTTTCGCCAGATAATCAGGCGACGCGCAAACGATCAGCGGCATGTTCGACAGCTTCCGCGCAATCAGGGTCGAATCCCGCAACACTCCGATCCGAATGGCAAGATCGAACCCCTCTTCAACAAGCGCCACGCGCGAGTCCGATAGTTTCAGGTCAATATCGACCTTGGGATGCGCCCGCAGGAACAAGGCCAAAGCCTGTGTCAGGTTGATGCTGCCGAACCCGGTTGGTGCGGTTATTCGGATCGGCCCGGCCAGCGCCGATTGCCGTTCCTGAACAAGGTCCTCCAATTCGTCGATTTGTTCCACGATCGGACGACAGCGTTCAAGGTACGCGATGCCGACGTCCGTCAACGAAACGCTTCTGGTTGTCCGGTTGAACAACTGCGTCGAAAGTTTTGCCTCCAACTGGGCAACATACTTGCTGACCAGTCTTGTAGACAGGCCCAGCCGCCGCCCCGCGGCGGTGAACGAGCCGTCATGAGCAACCGCCATAAATGCCCGCATCGTGTCAATTGTATCCAACGCAGCGCTCCTTCGTCAGGTTGATGTATGCCCTATTATACCCAATTCGTTCATAGTTACTGAATGAAATGCAGGATTATAACTGGAAATGGTTTTGCCATGTTCTAGCCAGTGATCGCTGACCCACATCGTCAGCTCACTCCCAAGAAACTCCTCCGAAAGGAAGCAGACATGCCAAACGCCATCCGAATCCACCGTCATCCATTGTCCGGGCATTCACACCGGGTGGAACTATTCGCCAAGCTTGGCGGCATCAATCACGATTTGATCGATGTCGACCTGCTGTCTGGCGAACACAAGAAAGAGCCGTTTCTTTCCCTGAACCCTGCCGGACAGGTGCCGGTGATTGAGGACGGTGAAATTATGATCGCCGACTCCAATTCTATCCTCGTGTACCTTGCGCGGAAATACGCGCCTGACTGGTTGCCGACTGACCCGGTGCGCGAGGCGGAGGTTCAGAAGTTCTTGTCGCTGGCCGCAGGCGACATTGCCTACGGCCCAGCGGCAGCGCGATTGATCACCGTCTTTGGTGCTCAACTGGATGCAGAACGTGCCAAGGCCATCGCCAAATCCGCCTTTGACCGGCTTGAGGCGCATTTGAACGGACGCGACTGGCTGGTCGGAACCAGCCCATCCATCGCTGATGTCGCGATCTACAGCTATACGGCCCATGCGCCTGAGGGGAATGTTTCACTGGATGATTATCCCAATATCCGCGCCCTACTGGCCCGGGTTGAGGCGTTGCCCGGCTTTGTGGCCATGCAAAGCACCAAGGTCGGCCTCGCCGCCTGACACCAACGCGCGCCCGGCCCCGACGGCCGGGCGCGCGATGCACTTCCATGCACCGCATCAGAAGAGGGATCCCATGACACCCATCGAACCCAGCGATAGCAGCACCTCCCCTTTTCATCGGGGCGAACACATGGCGCAGGCGCGGATGGGTGTCCGCGATATTGAACACTGGGCGCGGAAAGTTGTCCGCGACCACATGCCCGAACAGCATCGGGATTTTCATACCGCCCTGCCGTTTCTTGTGATGGCCGCGCGCGATGCGCAAGGTCGACCATGGGTCACGCTATTGGAAGGGTCAGCCGGATTCGTCACTGCACCAGACAACAAAACGCTTTCCATAACCGCCTTGCCGACCCAAGGTGACGCGTTGCACGGTGCCATTCACCCCAAAAGTGATATTGGCATCCTGGGTATTGAGTTGGCCACGCGTCGGCGCAACCGTATCAATGGCCGCGCCGGACGCGTCACTCCAACAGGTTTTGACTTTCACGTGGACCAGACCTTTGGCAACTGCCCACAATACATCCGCGAACGTGCGTGGCACCGGGTTGAAGACTTAAGGCCTGGACCAATATCGCGCAGCCAATATTTGACGTTGGATCAGGCCCGGTGGGTCGAAACAGCCGACACTTTCTTTGTCGCCAGCGGCTACCGTGAAGAGGGCGAAAGCCCGACCTATGGAATGGATGCGTCCCATCGCGGTGGCGACCGCGGTTTCGTGCAGGTTCTGGACAACCGGAGACTGCGGTTTCCCGACTATGCTGGCAATAACCACTTCAACACAATCGGCAACCTGTTGCTCGACCCAAAGGCAGGATTTCTGTTCGTCGATTTCGAAAGCGGTAGCTTGCTGCAACTGACCGGCACTGCCACGATCGACTGGGACAGTGACGAAGTTACACAGGTCCCTGGCGCGCGCCGTCTGGTGACGCTGGAGATTGACGAAGTAGTGGAAACGCGTGCGGCAGTCAGCCTCAGATGGACTTCGGATGCAGGTTCAGTACGGTCGCTCCGCCTGATCGAAAAGACCCGTGAAAGCGTCGATGTCACCTCGTTTGTTTTCGAAGCCCGCGATGGTGGCCCGCTAGCCGGGTTCGAGCCCGGCCAACACCTGCCAATCGAGCTTAAAGTTTCAGGGATCGCCGAACCGGTGCGCCGTACCTATTCGCTCAGCAACGGACCGAACAAGCATCGCTATCGGATCACGGTCAAGCGTGAGCCGCAGGGGATCGCCTCGCAATTTCTGCACGATCATTTGGAGCCAGGCGCAATCATCAATAGCCGTCGGCCTGCGGGTGATTTCGCAATGACCTGCGACCGGTGCCCATTGGTTCTGGTCAGCGCAGGTGTTGGGATCACACCGATGTTAAGCATTCTGAATAAGGTTGCAGGCGAGCGTGGCAATCGCCCTGTCTGGTTCATCCACGGCGCTCGGGACGGTCAACACCATCCTATGGCCGGTGAAGTTCGCGATATGGCCTCCAGGCGGCCGGGGATCACGTCGCATGTGGCCTACAGCCAACCAACGGCAGAGGATGAGTTCGGGGTGAACTATGACTCGCATGGCCGTGTCGACGGGGCACTTGTGGCGCACCTGATCGACGATGCCAGCGCGCATTATTTTCTGTGCGGCCCTGTCAATTTTATGGCCGAGATACAGGCTAATCTGGAACGCCGGGGCATCCCTACAGACCAAATTCACACCGAAAGCTTTGGTCCAGTTTGACGATCTTTCACGATCCGCAAGTGTTCGTGAAAGTCAGCCTATGAGGTCAAGGGTAAGTGAGAATTCCCCGATGTGACGCGTGTAGGTAATAACTATGCCGGCCAACAGGCGCCCTGGCTTTTGGGCGGCGAGCTGCACTATCGCACTTCGCCGCCGCAGCCCGCACATTCAGAAACTACGCAGAGCAGCCGCGTCAAGTCAGGTCAGATCGTCGACACGTGCGTCTGGTGCATTCCGTTTGACGGAATCGATCCCGTTATCCCGCCCGGAAGCGCTGGTATAGCTTTCACTGGTGCCGATGACCTGACCATTGCTGGCCTTCAAGTTGAACATATGGCCGCCGGACTTGGTTTCCTTGCGTTCATACCGACTGTCATCCGGCGCGTTTTTCTTAACAGACTCGATCCCGTTCGTGGCACTTGCCCTCTGAACATATCCTTCACTGGCCAGAATGATTTCACCATTCCCCGCTTTCAGGCGAAACCGAAATTCACCGGCCTTATCTTTGTATAGTTCGAACTTTCCAGCCATTTGACGTCAACTCCCTTGTTCTACGATCAAATTTTTCGAAGACATTCCTATAATTACACAAACGTCTCAAGAAAAAAGATGACACTTTCATTCGCCTGCCGACACAGCAATTTCCTCGAAAAACGGTAAGAGCGGTGGGTCGAGATGCGATGCTTCAGTATTCCAATGCTGCCTCACGCTTCAGGCGACTTGCGGCAAATTCGACAAACGCGCGAACTTTTGCGGACACCATCCGCCCTTCGTGGTGCACGATGTGAACCGGCGCAGGAGCCGGTTCGAAATCAGATAACACAGCCCTGAGTCGTCCGTCCGCCAGATACGGTGCGATTTGATAAGACAAAAGCCGGGCCAGACCCTGACCGCGAAGCGCCATCTCGATCACGGCATCGTTCGTATTCATGCTGACCCGTGGATGAACACGCACAAGCATCGGTTTGCCCAGTTGATCAAACTGCCATTGGCCCGACGGCGACAGGGGCTGGGAATTGATCAGTACATGACCGTTCAGATCTTCCGGTCTTTCGGGTTCACCTGCCCGTTCAAAGTATTCGGGTGCTGCAAAAACGACCTGTCTGACTGAACCACAACGCACTGCCATAAGGCTGGAATCCGCAAGCGGACCAATCCTGACACCAACATCCACTCCTTCGTCGATTAAATTCACGACCCGGTCTACATAAAATGTTCGCGCCTCGATTTTTGGATAGCGCTCCAGAAAATCCGCAAGAATTGGCGTGATGAACAATTTGCCAAACAATACGGACGAAGTGAGATTGAGCAATCCTTTGGGTTCCGAATAGGTTCCGACCGCAGCGTTTTCCGCCTGTTCCAGATCAACGAGAATACGCTTGGCATCTTCCAGAAATCTGCGCCCGCTCTCGGTCAACATGACAGATCGCGTCGTTCTTACGAACAACCGGATGCCAAGATCCCGCTCCAGCATCAAGATAGTGCGCGTCACAGCCGGCGGCGACATGTTCAGGTTGCGCGCAGCAGCAGCAAAGCCACCCAGGTCGGCCACTTTCGAAAAGACCAGAAGCGCGCGAAACTTGTCCATGCCATTATTCCAAAATTGTAAATAATAAATTCAAAGATACCACTATTCTGCTGGCTGTTGAAACACACTATGTCTCAGGCGAAGACACTTTGCCAAAGCAAAAAAGCGCCCGCAAGAAATGGGAGAAACGCCATGAATATAAGCCAAACCATCGGCCATAACGTGACTGTTCAGATCGTGCACGGTTTTGTGGACAACGGAGTAGGGGGCAACCCTGCCGGGGTTGTCCTGGACGCCGACGGGTTAACAGAAGCGCAGATGCTGAAGATCGCGTCACAGGTTGGCCTTTCCGAAACCGCCTTTGTCTCGCAATCTGCGACCGAGGGTTTCAAACTGGACTTCTTCACCCCGAACCGCAGGATCGCGCATTGCGGTCATGCGACCATTGCCGCTTTTTCCCATCTGGATGCACTTGGGCGTATTCCTGATCCCGAAACATCAAAAGAAACTGTAGACGGCCCCCGCCGGATCATGATCAAGGATGGTGCCGCGTTTATGGAACAATTGGCCCCTAGATATGAAACGCCCGAAGATTGGACCTCTCAGGGTGTCAGTTTGCAGGACGTTTTGGGATCTCTGGGGTTGTCCACGAGCAATCTGGATCAAGAAATGCCGCCCGTCCTGGTAAATACCGGCAACAGTTTTGTCGTGATCGGAGTTGCCGACAGGGAAACCCTGGCTTCGATCAAACCCGATTTCGAGCAGATCAAAACGATCAGCGACCGTCTGGACCTGATCGGATATTACGTGTTCACAACGGCCCAATGCTTGGACGGACGCGACGCAACCGCACGCATGTTTGCCCCCCGTTACGCAATCGATGAAGAGGCCGCGACGGGAATGGCCGCAGGGCCGCTGGCCTGTGTCCTGCACGACCTGGGCCATCGCCGTCAGCACGGATTTCTGATTGAACAGGGCATGTTCATGGACACCCCCTCGCCTAGTTTGATTCAGGTTGAACTCGAAGTTTGTGACGGCGCGATCACCGGCCTTATGGCCGGCGGGCATGGAAAAGTTATGAAGTCCCTTCAAATTTCAGTTTGACGCGGACCGCATTTTGTGCGGCATCTACGTCGCTGTTATTGGAAGGGGTGCAGACGCCCCCTACCCTTTCTGGAGTGCCCCGCCAGTTACCCGTCGTGAGTTTTTGCAGCTGTAATCTCGGCGTGCTGTCGCCCGCTGACGTCGAAATCTGACAACACAAATTGACCAAGGTAGGTGGCTCGGAAACTGGAGGTACCTCACTCCTCCGAGGAATAGGCCAAGATCGCATCGGAAAGCCTCCGAGACGAGGAGCGAGATGTGGTGTTGTGCCAACAATAGGGTGTTGCCCAAGGCCTGCTTTTCGATGTTTTTTAACTCTGAGTTACCGTTCATCGGTCCGGACCTTCCCGGTGCTGGCTGGATCCAGCAATCGCTAGCCCCGGCTCCCCTTCCGCCATGTCTTATCAAGTACAGGAAGTTGGGCTATTGTTCCTAGCATTGCGCCTACATATGACGCGTCTAAAGCGCCGGAACCCCGTTTCATGTGGTTGTTGTGAATTACAGGCAAAAAGACGCGTTGACCAACAAACCTGAAAGGTGACCCATGTCTTTCTCCAGCCGTTCTACAATTTCGCGACGCCGCTTCCTTGCCACCACAACCGCTGGTGCAGCGGCAATTACCCTGCACCCGTTTTCGGTGGCGGCGGCTAATAATCAGGCACATCTGCGCATCATGGAAACCACCGACATCCATGTCCATGTGTTCCCTTACGATTACTATTCGGACAAACCCCGTGACACGGTGGGCCTGTCCCGCACAGCGTCGATCATCAACGAAATCCGGTCCGAGGCGACAAACTCGCTTTTGGTGGATAACGGCGATTTCCTGCAAGGCAACCCGATGGGTGACTACATCGCTTATGAGCGCGGCATGAAGGACGGCGACAGTCATCCCATCATCACGGCCTTCAATACGGTCGGGTATGATGCCGCGACGCTGGGCAATCACGAGTTCAACTACGGTCTGGAATTCCTGAACAAGGCTTTGGCCGGTGCCGAGTTCCCTGTTGTTCTGGCCAACGTCGCCAAGGAAAAAGGTGCAAACCCGCGTGACGACAAGACCCTTGTTCAGGCCTATGCCATTCTCGACCGAGACATCGAGATGGGCGACGGCACCAAACATCCTATCAGGATCGGTGTCATCGGCTTTACCCCGCCACAAATCGTGAACTGGGACCGCAGGCACCTGGAGGGTAATGTTCAAGCCCGCGATATCGTCGAGACGGCTCAGGCCTATGTGCCCGAGATGAAGGAACAGGGATGTGACCTGATCATCGCCCTGTCGCATTCGGGGATCGGGGGTGCCGATCATGAAGACGGCATGGAAAACGCATCGGTGGTTCTGGCAGGTGTCGACGGGATCGACGCGCTGGTCACCGGCCACAATCACCTGGTTTTTCCGTCACCGACATTTGCTGACCGCCCAGGGGTCGATGTGGAAAAAGGCACTCTGATGGGCAAACCTGCCGTCATGGGCGGTTTCTGGGGGTCGCATCTTGGCCTGCTGGACCTGCTTTTGGAACGGGACGGCAACGAATGGCGCGTCGTTACCACAACCTCCGAGGCGCGACCGATTTCCAAACGCAACGAAGACCGCTCGATCACCGCTCTGGTCGAAGATGATCAGAAGGTTCTGGAGTCGGTTGCGAAAGCTCATGACGAAACGCTGGCCTATGTTCGGCGCGCGGTCGGCAAGACCTCGGCCCCGCTGCACAGCTATTTCGCATTGGTCGCGGATGATCCGTCTGTGCAGATCGTCTCGATCGCGCAGAAATGGTATGTCGAAGACATGCTGAAAGGCACCGAGCATGAAGGGCTGCCGATCCTGTCTGCGGCGGCACCGTTCAAGGCTGGCGGCCGAG
>NZ_JBXWSG010000048.1:0-26933 GCF_059613305.1 Ruegeria sp. BHSB056
ATGTCACGCGCCTCGTCCCTCGACTTGCCTTTGACAATCTTCGGGGCCAACGCAACGTTTTCCAGTGCGGTCAGATGCGGAAAGCTGTTCCATTGCTGGAACACCATCCCCAGCTTTGTGCGCAGCTTGTTGATGTCGGTGCCTTTTGCATGAACATCAATGCCATCAACCTTGACCGATCCCTGCTGGATCGGTTCCAGTCCGTTGATGCAATAGAGAAGGGTCGATTTGCCGGAGCCTGACGCACCGATCACCGACAGAACTTCTCCTTTCTGCACATCCAGATCGATGCCTTTCAGCACATGCAGCGATCCGAAATATTTGTGCAGGTCGCGAATTTCGATCATTGGGCCCACCTTTTTTCTAGCGACGCGGAATACCGCGAAATCGGATAGCTGAGCGCGAAATAGAACGCGCCAGCGATTGTCAGGATCAGGAATGGTTCCTGCGTGCGGGTGATCAGGATCTGGCTGGCTTTCAGCAGCTCAACATAGCCCAGAACCGAGACCAGCGCGCTGTCTTTCATCACACCCAGCGCGACCCCGACCCATGCAGGGAACACCGCGCGCCCACCAATCGGGAAGACAACATATCGCAGATCCTGCCAATAGGTCATGCCCAGGCTGCGCGCGGCGCGGCGCATCGGATCACCAACGGCTTCAATCCCGCCGCGCGCCACATTCGCAACCAGTGCTGCCGTATAGATGGACAGGATCACCACGCCTGAAGCAAACGGGTCCAGATTGAGCCCGACAATAGGTGCAAAGTTATAAAACAGCACCAGCTGGATGATCAGAGGGACCGACCGGAAAATATCCAGAACCGGAGCCAACGTCAGGGTCGCTGCCAGTTTGCCCTCGTACAGAAGCCAACCGCACACCACGCCAAAAACCGTTCCAATGGAAATCGAAAGCACTGAAATCCAGAGCGTTCGCAGCGCGGCTTCGCCCAGAAACCACAGATCGTTGATGTTGAAGCCGCTGAAAAAGCTGACAGTGGGTTGCATCTGTGCCTCCTTCAATAGCGGAAAAGCCGGGACGCCAGCAGGCGCGAGGCAAGCAGGATGATTTTGACGATCACGTAATAAATGAACGCGGTGACGGCAAAATATTCAAAGATGCGGAAAGTGCGCGAGGCAAAGAACTGCGTCTCGCCCGACAGTTCCCGGAAGCCGACCAGCATGCCCAGCGAGGACATCAAAACAGCCCAGACCATCTGGTTCGTGATCGGATGATAGACAATGCGAAACACCTGTGGGATCACGACGCGTGTGTAGGCCTGCCACGCGGTCATGCCCAGCGATCGCGACGCGCGTAACTGTGTCTCGGGGACGGCCTGAAAGCCGCCGCGAAAGTTTTCAGCCAGATAACCGGCGCAATTGAATGTCAGTCCGGCCAGCACGATGAAGTACGGCGACAGATGCAGGCCAAAGGCACCAAGCCCGAAGCCGAAAAAAAATAGCTGGAACAACGCCGGAGTATTACGCGCCAGTTCGACCCAGGCTGAGGCAAACCAGTAAAGCGGTCCTTTCACGTGTAGCCGCGTCAGCGCCAGACAAAGCCCGATGACAATGCCGAGGACCATTGCCAGCACGGCAACCTGTATCGTCAGCAGCGATGCTTCAAGCAGGTCCGGCAGGCTTTTCATCACCGGCCGCCAATGGAAGTTATAGTCGAACACGGGTGTTCCTCGCACAATCTACCGGTCCTTTCGCCCGAAGAGAACCGGGCGAAAGGTTGGTAGGGTAAAGGATCAGTACATTACGCCGGGAATGCGCAGCTCGGGGGCTTCGCCACCGACATATTTACCCCAATGCTCCTGATAGCGGCCCGAACGCACCTGGTGGGTCACGAACAGGTTCAGGAAGTTCAGCCAAGTGACATCTTCACGCTTGCCGACAACCGAAGTGTAGTCGGTGGTCCATGGCATACGAGGACCGGCAACAACAGTGTCATATTGCTGGGTAATCGGCAGCACGGCAGTGTTTGTGGTAATGCCAATATCGGCCTTGCCCTGAGCCACCGCCAGGAACACCTCATTCTCGGATTGATAGCCTTGGTAATTGCCTTCTTCACCCCATTCGGCGGCGATCTTCAGCCATTCCTGCTCGGGTACGGTGCCGATCGCGGCAGCCACGCGCTTGCCGCGGATATCCTCGAAGGTTTCAATACCGCTTTCCGCGTTCACCACACCCTGCGCATAATAGATGGCGTAAGGAATGGTAAAGCCCACGGTCCGCGCCCGTTCGAGGCTGTCCGAGGTTGCTCCGAACACAACGTCTGCGCGTCCGGTGACGATCACTGGCAGGCGTTCTGCCCAGGTCAGCGGCAGGATTTCGGCGTCAACTTCAAGGGCGGCGGCCAGATCATTGCAGTATTCCACGTCAAAACCCGCCGGTTCGTTGTTGGCGTCGCGATATCCGATCGGCGGAAAGTCCAACACTACACCGCAGCGCAATGTCCCGCGGTCAACGACATCGTCCAGCGTGTCCGCCATCGCAGGAACCGTGGAGATAGTGGTGAGGGCCGCCAGTGCGGCGAGTTTCTTGAGCATGTGATCCTCCCTGAATCAATCGGTATGCGGAGAAATAACGGATATTGTATCCAACATCCAGTATTCTTTTTTGACCTCTACAACCTTCTTGTGGTGACAAGGACATCCTGGAGTGGTGATGGTCTTGAAAAGACTGACTTACCGCGCCCGTAAGGGGTGCGTTATCGTCGTGAGGCGAATTTCAGCCAGTAAGACCGCCTGACACTTCCAATCAAGCGGTAATTGGGTTCCCTACAGAGAACCGCATTGGCGACCACTGAGGTCAAGTGCGCTGGTTCAGGTTCTGACGGCCTGCAATTCTTCGAGCAGATCCAGAAGTTGATCCAACTTTTCCTGTCCCATTTGTGCCTCGATGTTGCCGGTGATCGCAAGCGAAGCCGCTAGGTTGTCCGTAAGAATAGATCGGCCTGCATTGGTGATCGTGACCATGGTGCGACGTTTGTCATCACTATCCCGACGGCGTGAAATCTGGCCTTCGGCCTCCATCGTTCGCAGGATGCGCGTCACACTAGGAAGAAGCAGACATGCCTCGTGAGCGATTGTGCTTTGCTCCACTTCTCCAAGCTCATCTAGCACACGCAAGACGCGCCATTTCTGTTCGGTCAGATGAATGCTTTGCAGCATATCCCGGATCGGGGACATGACGGTTTCCCGCGCGCGCAACAGTGCGATTGGAAGGGAGCGGGCGGTGCTTTTGATGTGGCTTTGCGTGGTCATGCGGTTTTCTAGAATGCTGCAATGGCAATTGCAAAGATTAACAAGGCAATCTCTTGACGTGCGGCTTTGAGGATAGTAAACATGTTAACTAAATACGCAGAAGGGGAAGGCTATGCCGCATTTCCACGTCGAGTATTCCGGCAATCTGGAAGACAAGATCGACATGGACGGTCTGTGCGAATGCATACGGGCCACCGCTGCAGGGGTTGATGCGTTTCCTATGGCCGGAATTCGTGTTCGGGCTACGCGGGTTGATCACTATGCCATCGCTGACGGCAACCCGGCGCACGGGTTTGTCGATATCTCGATCCGCCTGAGAGCGGGCCGGCCTAAGGATGTCAAACGGGACGCCACGCAGCGCATTTTTGAGGCGGTTGAGGCCTATCTGTCCCCCGCCTTCGCCGGACATTCTATCGCTCTCTCGCTTGAGATGCGTGACATTGACCCAGACCTTTCGCCCAAGACCGGCACGATCCGGGACCATTTGGGCGCGACCAACCAGGAGACCTGATCCATGAGCGCACTGGGTACGAATATCGAGAAGCTGGCGGGCTTTCTGGTCCGGTTTAAGGAAACCGGCATCAAAAACCGGATCGCTGGCGAAGATCGCGACGGTTCCGCAGGGGTGTTCCAATCCACATCTCCCGTCGACAAGTCGGTGATCTGCGATGTCGCCCATGGCACTGCCGAGGATATCGACGCTGCCGCCAATGCCGCTCATGCCGCATTTGCCGATTGGCGTGACATGCCTGCCACCGAGCGCCGCCGCATCTTGCTGAACGTTGCCGATGCGATCGAGACCCGTGCCGAGGAAATCGCGCTGTGTGAATGCTGGGACACGGGCCAGACCCTGCGCTTTATGTCCAAGGCCGCACTGCGGGGGGCCGAGAACTTCCGGTATTTCGCGGATCAGGTGGTCCAGGCGCGGGACGGTCAGCACCTGAAGTCGCCGACCCTGATGAACATCACCACGCGCGTTCCGATTGGTCCGGTGGGCGTGATCACGCCGTGGAACACGCCGTTCATGCTGTCGACATGGAAGATCGCGCCAGCTTTGGCCGCCGGGTGCACCGTGGTTCACAAACCGGCCGAAGATTCTCCGCTGTCCGCTCGCCTGCTGGTGGAGATCGCCGAACAGGCCGGGCTGCCCAAGGGGGTTTTGAACACCGTGAACGGGTTCGGCCCCGATGCGGGTAAAGCGTTGACGGAACATCCGTTGATCAAGGCGATTGCCTTTGTCGGTGAAAGCCGCACCGGCAGCCTTATCACCAAGCAAGGTGCCGATACGCTCAAGCGGATGCATCTGGAACTGGGCGGCAAGAACCCGGTTATCGTGTTCGACGACGCCGATCTCGACCGGGCGCTGGATGCGGTGATCTTCATGATCTACTCGATCAATGGTGAGCGCTGCACGTCATCCTCGCGCCTGCTGGTGCAGGACACTATCAAGGACGCGTTCGAGGCCAGGCTGATCGAACGGGTCAACACCATCAAGGTCGGCCATCCGCTGGATCCTGCGACCGAGATCGGGCCCCTGGTGACCGAGGAGCACTATAACAAGGTGACCTCCTATTTTGACATCGCCAAGGAAGACGGTGCGACTGTCGCTGCCGGAGGTGTCAAGGTGGGCGACACAGGGTATTTCATTCGCCCAACCCTGTTTACCGATGCCAATAACCAGATGCGTATCGCGCGCGAAGAGATATTCGGCCCGGTTCTGACCTCGATCCCGTTCTCGACCGAGGACGAGGCGTTGCAGATCGCCAACGACACACCATACGGTCTGACCGGCTATGTCTGGACCAATGACCTGACCCGCGCCTTGCGGTTAACCGACAAGCTTGAAGCCGGGATGATTTGGGTGAACTCGGAAAACGTCCGCCACCTGCCCACACCGTTCGGTGGCGTCAAGGCATCCGGTATCGGCCGCGACGGCGGCGACTGGAGTTTCGAGTTCTACATGGAACAAAAGCATATCGGATTCGCAACTGGCCAACACAAAATCATGCAATTGGGCAAGTGAAACCGGCATGAGGCCGCGGTACGCTGACGTCGGTACACACGAGGAGGAACTGTCATGGGAAAGATCGTACAAGCCGCAAAGATCACGCATGTGCCAAGTATCTGGATGTCCCACACGATGCCGAAATATAAGGGCATCCGGCAGTCTGCCATTGATGGGTATGCGCGCCTGCGCCAGGACGCGATAGATCGCGAGGTCGAGACCTTTCTTGTGTTCGACACCCATTGGATCACTAATCAGGGATTTCACCTGAATACCAAAGAGCACCACAAAGGTCGCTTCATCAGTCATGAACTGCCGCACATGCTGGCGGATATGGAGTTTGATTATCGCGGCGATCATGCTTTGGGCGAAACCATTCTTGATGTTTTGCGCGAGCGCGGCGAGCGGGCACTTGGCCATTCGCACCCCGATATGGGAATGGAGTACGGCACACTGTTGCCTATGCATTTCATTAACGATGGATTGAATGCCAGGGTTTTGCCCGTTGCAGTCAACCAGTTCTCGTCGATCCAGGAAAACCGCGTCTGGGGCGAGGCCATTGCCGAAGGTATCCGGCGTTCCGACCGGAACGTTTCCATACTGGCATCCGGCTCACTCAGCCATGATTTCACACCGAATGAACGCTCAGTTGAAGGGCTCAATGCGGTGAACGGAGAATTTAATCGCCAGATGGATATGCGTGTTCTGGAGCTTTGGGAACAGGGAAGGTTTGAAGAATTTCTTGAGATGCTTCCGGACTATGCAAAGAAATGTACAGGCGAATGTGCAATGAATGACACCGCTTTGCTGTTTGGAGCACTGGGTTGGGGCAGCTACAAGGGTGAGATCGACATCTACACCCCGTATTTCGGCAGCTCTGGCACTGGTCAGGCAAATGTCAGCTTTTCGGTTTGAACCGGACAATCGAACACTAAGATTCAGTGGCGATCCCGTCACAAAGGAAAGTCAATAAATGAACTGGGACGCGTTTTCGCATTGGGGTCAGCACATCTCGAAATGGGCGGCCGACTATCACAGAACTCTTGCCGAGCGCCCTGTTCGCGCACAGACAAAACCAGGACAAATCGCTGCCCAGCTAATGGTATCGCCCCCCGAGAGTGGCGAGCCGATGGAAGCCATCATGGCCGATTTCGAACGGATTGTGATGCCGGGTATTACACATTGGCAACATCCCCGGTTCTTTGCCTATTTCCCGGCCAACGCAGCGCCCCCGTCGATGCTGGCTGAAATGCTGGTGACCACAATCGCGGCGCAATGCATGTTGTGGCAGACCTCGCCAGCTGCGACCGAGGTCGAAGGTGTCATGGTCGATTGGCTGCGGCAGGCGCTTGGGTTGCCCGAAGGTATGACCGGAGTTATTCAGGACAGTGCATCATCCGCCACGTTGTCGGCCGTTCTGACCATGCGGGAACGGGCCACAGGGTTTACCGGTAACCGCGAAGGCCTGAACGCCAAGGGCGCACTGCGCATCTACTGCTCGGATCAGGTGCATTCATCGATTGATCGGGCTTGCTGGGTTGCGGGGATCGGTCAGGACAATCTGGTGAAACTTCCTACAGGTGGTCCGACCTTTGCGATTGATACTGGGGCTCTTGATACCGCAATTCAGGGTGACATCGCCGCCGGACATATTCCCGCCGGTATCATTGCAATCACGGGCGGTACTGGTGTCGGGGCCTGCGATGATCTGGTAGCGGTCGCTGAGATTGCGCAAAAATATGACCTCTACACACATCTTGACGCGGCCTGGGCGGGGTCGGCGATGATCTGCCCTGAGTTTCGAGAGGCCCTTTGGCCGGGAGTGGACCGTTACGACAGCATTGTCTTCAACCCACATAAATGGATGGGGGCGCAGTTCGATTGCGCGATCCAGTTTCTGCGCGACGCCGCGCCACAGCTCAACACGCTTAAGATCGAACCGGAATACCTCAAGACCACCGGGGCTGAGGTGACGAATTATTCAGAATGGACCATCCCCCTGGGTCGACGGTTCCGGGCACTAAAGATCTGGTTCTTGTTGCGCTCTTATGGTCTCGACGGGTTGCGGGACCGTATTCGAAACCATGTACTTTGGGCCAATGAAGTTGCAGAAAAGATCGGTGCGATCGAGGGGTTTGAGATCACCACCGGCCCGATCCTAAGCCTGTTTTCCTTTCGCTGTCCGGGGGATGACGCCGCGCAGCAGCGGCTGGTGGATGCGTTGAATGACGATGGCCGAATTTACCTGACGCAAGGCATGTTCGATGGCCGCAAGATCATCCGCTTTCAGGTCGGGCAATTCGATACAACGCGCGATGACGTGCTGATGGCGGCGGATGTCATCCGAGATGTCTGGGAGAGCCTGCTATGAAGTTCGCGACGTTCAGTGCTGCAGGGGATACCTTCTTTGGCGCGATCACCGATGATGGCGCGATCGCTCTGAATGGTGATTTCCCCGAGTTTTCCAGCCTGTATGAGGTCATCGCTGCTGGTGCGTTTGGCCGGTTGGCTGCGGTGGCCGAGGGCAAGCCTGAGACCCATTCGGATTTCACCTATGAAATGGTGATGCCAGATGCCCGCCGCATCCTGTGCGTCGGCGTGAACTTCCCGGACAGGAATGCGGAATACAAGGATGGCAGCGCGCAGCCGGAAAATATGTCGCTGTTCCCGCGCTTTGCCAGCGGCTTTACCGGCCACAACCGCCCGCTGATCCGCCCGCCGGAAAACCACACGCTGGATTACGAGGGCGAAGTGGCCATTGTGATCGGCAAGGCGGGCCGCCGGATTTCGCAGGACGAAGCCTATGACCACATCGCCGCTTTGACGCTGTGCAACGAAGGCACGATCCGCGATTGGGTGCGCCATGCCAAGTTCAACGTGACTCAGGGCAAGAACTGGGACAATTCAGGGTCGATCGGCCCGTGGCTGGTGCCCTTCACCGATCCGGCGCAATTAGATGACGCCCGCATTCAGACCCGCGTCAATGGTGAATTGCGCCAGGACGACACCCTTGACCGCATGATGTTCCCGATCCGACGCGAGATCGAGTATATCTCGACCTTCATGACGCTGAAACCGGGTGACATTATCGTAACCGGTACTCCTACGGGAGCGGGTGCGCGCTTTGACCCGCCAAAATATCTTGCACCGGGTGACGTGGTCGAGGTTTCCGTCGAAGGTATCGGCACCCTGCGCAACACGGTCGAGGATGAGAAGGTATGACGCCGGCAGAGCACGCCCGCGCGGCAGCCGACCTGCTCCAGGCCGAACGCACCGGCGACCAGATCGGTCTGCTGAGCCTGCGCCACCCCCAGATGGGTATGGACGACGCCTATGAGGTGCAGAACGCCATCTATCGCCAGAAGCTGGCTGAGGGTCGCAGGGTCATCGGGTGGAAAATCGGTCTGACATCGAAAGCGATGCAATATGCGCTGAACATCGATATTCCCGACAGCGGCATCCTGTTTGATGATATGGCGTTTGAAAACGGTGGTACGGTCCCTGCGGGCCGATTCATCCAGCCCCGGATCGAGGCGGAAATTGCCTTTGTCATGAAATCCGCCGTTGGTGGCGAGAATGTGAGCCGCGACGTTATCATATCCGCCACCGATTACGTCGCGCCAGCGATTGAAATTCTGGACACACGTATTCAGCGTCAGGACCCCGAGACTGGCAAGGTTCGAACCGTCTTTGACACGATCAGCGACAATGCCGCCAATGCGGGTATTGTGCTGGGCTCCGAGCGCCATGCGATCGACGCGTTCGACCTGCGCTGGGTTGGCGCCTTGACTTTCCGCAACGGTGAGATTGAGGAAACCGGCCTAGGGGCCGGCGTATTGAATGATCCTGTCGAAAGTGTTGTCTGGCTGGCCCGGCGCATGGCGCAATATGGTCAAAGTATTGAACCCGGGCAGGTTATTTTGTCTGGCAGTTTTATCCGTCCTGTCGAGTGCCCCCCGGGCACAGAAATTCACACGGATTTCGGGCCGTTCGGCGCGGTCGATATCAACTTTGCCTGAAAGGCTGTCTCTCGGAACGCCGTCAGGACAGCATTGAAGGCTGGAAGCCTGCTGATCGGATGTTGTGTGACCCTGCCGGCCTGTCCCGAGATCTTGAATATCGCGCCTGACAAAGCCCGGGTGTCGTTTTGCCAGAGGAGACAACCTAAAGCTTTTGCACACCATGCATGGTCAGGGTGCTCACCAGATCGGCATAATCCTCGCGGGCTTTGGTGCCTGCGCCGGTGTTCCACATGTAATACCAGTTCAACATGCCAAAGACTGACATCGTCGCACCGCGAAGCTTGTCCTTGGCGCCGTCAAAGGATCTGGGCGACATTTCCAGAAGTATGTCGCGTACAAAGTTCACCAGATCAAGCTGATAGCCCCGCAGACGTTTTTGCTGTTCTTCGGTCAATGCGCTCATGCCGCTGATCTGAACCCGGTGCTCGTCATCTGCACCTTGATAGGCAAAAAGGATCTCGCGCACTGCTTTGCGCAGTTTCTGTTCGGGGTTAAGGCCGTCCAGATCAACATTGCAAATCCGGTCCCGCAACTCACGCAGGTACGTTTCAAGGATGTCATACAGGATGGCATCCTTGCTGTCATAGTAGTGATATATGTTTGCTTTCGATATCCCGCATTCTTTGGCCAAAAGGGTCATCGAAGCACGGTCAAATCCCTGGTCGGCAAACACTTTTGCCGCCATCTTCAGGATCTGTTCCCGCTTTTGGTCGTGGTCTTTGGCAATTGTCCGGGCCACGGCTCAGTCCTTATCGCGATTGTCTACAACGCGCTTCGCCTTGCCCTGAGAGCGTTCGACGTCGCCGGGGTCACCTACTACAATTTCGGTTGAAACGCCAACGACGTCCTTGATCCGCTTGGTCAGCATCCGTGCAGCGGCTGTTTTCGACAGCTCGTCGGTGGAATCTGGGGAAGATTCAACAAAGACCCGCATGGCGTCCATGCGACCGGATTTGTAGAGCTCGATCTGGTAATAGGGGGCAAGACCGCCCGTTGCCATGACCTGTTCCTCGATCTGGCTGGGGAAGACGTTGACGCCGCGCAGGATCATCATGTCGTCACTGCGGCCGGTGATCTTTGCCATCCGGCGCATGGACCGCGCCGTCCCTGGCAGCAGGCATGTCAGATCGCGTGTGCGATAGCGGATCATCGGCAACCCTTCTTTGGTCAGTGTCGTGAACACCAATTCTCCGGTTTCACCATCGGGCAGGATTTCTCCGGTCGCCGGGTCGATGATTTCCGGCAGGAAGTGATCCTCCCAGATTACAGGCCCGTCTTTGGTTTCAACGCATTCATTGGCTACTCCGGGGCCCATGATCTCGGACAGGCCATAGATATCGACGGCGTGCATGTCGAAGGCTGCCTCGACCTCGGCCCGCATCGCGTCAGTCCAGGGTTCGGCACCAAAAACGCCAACCTTCAACGAGCTCTCACGTGGGTCGAGACCCGCCTTGCGGAACTGTTCAAGGATATTGAGCATGTAGGAGGGTGTAACCATGATACCGTCAGGACGGAAATCGTTGATCAGGTTGACCTGCTTTTCGGTCTGCCCGCCCGACATCGGGACGACGGTCGCGCCAAGGCGTTCGATCCCGTAATGGGCACCTAGCCCACCGGTGAACAGCCCATAGCCGTAGGCATTGTGCACCATGTCGCCCTTGCGCAGCCCAGACGCGCGAAGAGACCGCGCGCCAAGATCAGCCCAATTGTCGATGTCATTCTTTGTGTAGCCAACCACCGTCGGTTTGCCTGTCGTGCCGGAGGAAGCATGCAGACGAATTATCTCGCTGCGCGGGACTGCAAACAAGCCAAACGGATAGTTGTCGCGCAGATCGTTTTTATACGTGAACGGAAATTTCGACAGATCTGAAAGCTGCTGAAGATCGTCAGGATGCACGCCAGCCTCGTCAAAGCGCTGTTTGTACATCGGAACGTTTTCATAAGCATGACGCAAGGACCACTTCAGACGCTCAAGCTGTGTGGCGCGAATTTCGTCGATCGAGGCGATTTCGATCGGGTCAAGGTCCGCTTTGTTGGGGGAAAGGTCTTTCATCGCGTAACTCCTCCAGTCACGAAACTATTCTTGAAAATTCTGGCCGCCAATGGTGCGGGACATGCCGCGAAACTCAGCGATCAGAGTATTGTCTTGATTGATGACGCGGACGTCGTAGATGCCGCTGCGACCGGACAGGTTCACTTCTGTCGCGGTGGCAGTCAGGCGGTCACCCTTCCGTCCCGGTGCAAGATAGCTGACCATCGTATGCTGCGCTACAGTTGCAACATTCCGGCTGTTGCAGGCAAAGGCAAAAGCACTGTCAGCAAGAGCGTGCGTGACGCCGCCATGGCAAATACCGTGTCCGTTACAGTGATGCGGCGCAACAGTCAGCGACAGGACAGCGCGCCCTTCATCGACCTCGACAAGCTCCATCCCGAACCATTTACTGGCTTCGTCATTGGCCCACATCGCTGCCGCGGATTTTTGGGCGCGTTCTTTTGGGGTCATCATTATCTTCCCTGAAAATGCGGTGCGCGTTTTTCGAGGAAACTGGACACGCCTTCGGCGTAATCAGCACTTTCCCCGCAGGTTTTCATTGCGTCCGCTTCAATTTCAAGCTGATCGGACAAGGATGTGGTGGCTGCTGTTTGAATGCACTGCTTGGTCAGACCCAAGCCAAGGGTGGGGCCGTTGGCGAGTCGCGTGGCAAGAGCGCGTGCTTCGGTCATCAGCTGATCATCGGGAAACGCCTTCCAGATCAACCCCCAGTCTTCGGCCTGTTTGGCGGTTAGGGGCATTGCTGTCAGGGCCAGCCCCTTAGCGCGCGCCTCGCCCAACAACCGGGGCAAGTGCCAGCTGCCGCCTGTGTCCGGAATCAGCCCGACCTTGGAAAAGCTTTGAATGAACTTTGCGCTTTCCCCGGCCAAAACCATGTCGCAGGCCAGTGCAAGGTTTGCGCCCGCGCCCGCGGCCACGCCGTTTACGGCACAAACGACCGGGAAATTCAAAGACCGGATCAGTCGAACCAGAGGAGCATAGAAAGTGCGTACAGTTTTGCCCAGGTCGGGCGGGCCATCCATTTTCGAGGGATCGCGGTCTCCAAGGTCCTGACCCGCACAAAAACCGCGCCCTGCGCCGGTCAGCAAAATCGCGCGGGCATCATTTTCGCGCGCGCTCTTCAGCGCGTCGTGAAGGGCAAGATGCATCTCCTCATTGAACGAGTTCAGCTTGTCGGGGCGGTTCAGGGTTATTTCAACCCAGTTTCCGTGATTATGTACAAGGATCGTATCGCTCATGGCTGTCTCATCTGTTCCCGTGACAACTTAATCATTGCATTAACCGAACGGTTGGTCAATATATAAACCCGAACCGAATCTGGACTGATCAAAGGGATTGCAAATGCCGCAACCGTCGCTGGTGAGTGTTGACTTTAAGGGCGACGTGGCCTGGGTCACGGTCGACAACCCGCCGGTGAACGCAACCTCGACGGGCGTTCGGCAGGGTCTGGCCGACGCGGTCGATGCAGTTCAGAAAGCTCGGGTTGCCGTCCTGTGCTGCGCCGGTCGGACATTCATCGCGGGCGGTGATATGTCCGAGTTTGACGCGGCTCCGGTTGAGCCGCATTTGCCTGATGTTGTTCAGAAAATCGAAGACAGTAATGTGCCGTTTATCGCCTGTATGCACGGCAACGTGTTGGGTGGCGGGTTTGAAATTGCCATGGCCTGCGCGTGGCGGATCGCAGCGCCGGGCACCTGCTTTGGGCTGCCGGAAGTCAATGTGGGCCTGATCCCGGGGGCGGGGGGCACGCAGCGATTGCCGCGCCTTGTTGGAATGGAAGCGGCGGTCGACATCGCCTGTTCGGGTAAAATCCTGAAAGCCGAAGAAATGGCCATTCTCGGGGGAATTGACCTGATTGCCGATAACCCAATGTCGGCTGTTCTGGATTTTGTCGCCAACCTGCCAAAGCGCCCGGCACCTGTCAGTCAACGGCCCGTCGGTGAATTCGCGTCTGACCTTCTGGAGACGAGCCTTCAGGTTTTGAAAAAACGCGCCAGGGGTCAGCAATCACCGCTGGAAAACCTAACTGCGCTCAGCTGGTCGTCCGAACCCTTTGCTGTCGCACAGCCGAAAGAGCGTGCGCGCCATCTGGCACTGCGTCAAAGCCCTGAAAGCCGCGCCCTGCGATACGCCTTTTTTGCCGAGCGCCAGGTGGCCAGACCTTCGTTGATCGCAGGTGTCACCCCGCGCGATATCAGCCGGATCGCAGTTGTCGGTGGCGGGTTGATGGGGGCAGGGATCGCGACCGCTGCTCTGAATGGCGGTCTTTCGGTCACTCTGATCGAGAGGGATCCGGAAGCAGCGACCGCAGCCCATGATCGGGTTGAGGGGCTGTTAAAGGGGGCAGTTAAGCGGGGCAAGATGTCCGAAGCACAGCTGCAGGAACGCCTTGCCGCGTTTTGCGCCGTGGACAGCTACTCCGAAGCTGCCGACGTTCAGTTGGCTATTGAGGCTGTGTTTGAAGACTTGTCAGTCAAGCAACAGGTTTTTGCAGAATTGGCCCGCCATATGCAGCGTGACGCGATTCTGGCTACGAACACGTCTTACCTGAGCCCGGTCGAGATTTTCGCGGGTATCGAAAATCAATCCCGGTGCATTGGCCTGCACTTCTTCAGCCCTGCCCATGTCATGAAGCTGTTGGAAGTCGTGCATATGCCGCAAACTTCGCCCGAAGTTGTCGCCACAGGGTTTGCGCTCGGAAAAAGGCTTCGCAAGGTTTCTGTCCTGTCGGGCATCTGCGATGGTTTTATCGGCAACCGGATGTTGGCTGCGTATCGGCGCGAGGCCGATTATTTACTGGCAGATGGAGCGTTGCCTTATCAGGTGGATCAGGCAATGCGAGCTTTCGGGATGCCCATGGGGCCTTACGAGCTGCAGGATCTGACCGGCCTCCAAATTGCCTGGGCCAACCGAAAACGCAATGCCGCAACCCGCGACCCGAACGAACGTTATGTGACGATTGCTGACCAGCTTTGTGAGATGGGTCGTCTTGGCCAACGCACGGGCAAAGGATGGTATCGCTATGAAGCGGGTCATCGCGAACCAATCCGCGATCCCGAAGTGGAGGCGTTGATCGAGTCCCACTCGGCGGATCAGGGCATAACGCGGCGGGCATACGCGCAGGACGAAATCGTGTCGCGCATCTTGGCGGTGCTGGCCAACGAGGGCGCGTTGATCATTCAGCAGGGGATCGCCGAGTCCGCGGAAGCCGTCGATATGGTTCAAATTCACGGCTACGGCTTTCCGCGCTGGCGCGGCGGGCCGATGAACTATTGCAAGGAAATCGGAGCCAACACGTCGCACGCAATGATGGAAACCGTAGCCAAGGAAAGCCCCGGTTCATGGCGCGTCGCGGGCTGTCTTGGAGACAATTAACAAGTTGATGGTTACAAAAGTGACCATTAACGCATTCTTGACTCATGTTTCACAGGGAGGAGACAGAACTATGAAATTCACAAGGTTGAGCACACTTCTTGCCTCAGCTGCACTGGCCGTTTCAGGTACAGTGGCGCTTGCAGCAGACTATACGCTGACCATTTCCAGCTGGGCCCCGCCGACCCATGGCATCAATGCCAAGATGTGGCCGAAATTCGTCGAGATGATCGAAGAGGCCACCGGTGGTCAGGTCACCGCCGAGCTGAAGTTGGGCCTTGCCCCGCCCCCCGCGCAGATGGACCTGATCATGGATGGCGCCGCTGATGCCTCGATCATATTCCACGGCTATCAGCCGGGTCGGTTTGTCACCACCAAGATGATCGAACTGCCCGGATATGAAGGCTCGGCCGAGGCTGCGTCGGTCGCATATTGGCGCGCATATGACACACATTTGAAGGCGGCGGATGAACACCGTGGCGTGAAAGTGATCGCCTTGCACACGCATGGTCCGGCTCAGCTGCATTCCAGCAGCCCGGTGACGTCTCTGGACGAAGTCTCGGGTCTCAAGGTTCGCATCCCTGGCGGTGTTGGTGGTGACGTGGGCACGGCGCTGGGTGCAACCGGTATCCAAGTTCCTGCACCGAAAGTGTATGAAACCCTGGCCTCCAAGGCCGCAGATGGCGTCGTCATGCCCTTTGAATCCCGTAAAGGTTTCAAGCTGACGGAAGTGGCGCAGAACGTTTATGAGGTCCCTGGCGGCCTGTATCGCGGTTCGTTTGCCTTTATTATGAACGAGGACACCTTTGCTGACCTGCCCGCCGATCTGCAGGCAGCGCTGGAAGAAAACGTCTTCGGGGAACCGCTGAGCCGCGAGATTGGCAAAATCTGGGATGAGATCGATGCGATCGGCCGCGAAGAGACCGAAGGCACCGAAGGCAACGCGATTCATGCAGCATCCGCTGAAGATCTGGAAAAGTTCAATGCAATTGCTGTGGATGTACGTGCCAAAGTTATCGACGAAGTCAATGGCACAGGCATCGACGCCCAGGCAGCCTATGACATGATCGTAAATGAAATGGCTGCGCAATAACGCAGTCTGGCTGGCGGACGCGATCCGCCAGCCGATTTCACCCGCTGGGGACCCGTTATGCAATCTCTCGTGACCTTTGCGCGTCGCGTCAGTATCGTGCCAACGCTGCTGGCCTGTGCCGCGCTGTTCATCCTGATGGTGATGACCTTCTTTGATGTCATCCTACGTTCTGTTTTTAATGCCCCGATCGAGGCGGCCACGGAACTGACCCGGATCCTGATGGCCGTCCTCGTGTTCTCGGTCTTGCCGATGATCTCAGCAGGCAAGGGTCAAATCGCTGTGGATCTGACGGATGGGCTGTTTTCACGCCTGCGGTTAAGTCGGGTACGTGATGCGATTGTATATCTGTTCTCTGGCATTATGCTTTTTTGGCCGATTCAGCGTGTTTGGGTATTGGCTGAACGTGCGCGGGATTACGGGGACGTCACGGAATATCTTTCGATCCCAGTCTTCTATGTAGGCTGGTTCATCTCGGGGTTCATAGCGATCACCGCTGTTGCAATGATCATCACCGGCTTCTTGCACTTCTTTGCCCCCCATACCTTGTCGGAGCACCCCCAATGACCGCTGCGCTGATCGGTTTTGTTCTTGTTCTTGTTCTTGTGCTGGTGCGCTTGCCTATCGTGTTTGCAATGGGATTGGTCGGAACGCTTGGCTTTGCCTATGAACGCGGCGGCAGCATTCTGTCCGAGCGCGGGTTAAAGGCCGCGATGTCGATGGTGGGTCGTCAGATCACCGACACCGCGCAGGATTACGGTCTGTCGGTCGTCCCGCTGTTTATCCTTATGGGCTTGTTCGTGAATAAAGGTGGGCTTGCGCGCGAGCTTTACGCAGTTTCAAACGCTTTTCTGGGCCATTTCCGGGGCGGTATCGCCATGGCGACGGTTGCGGCATGCGGAGGCTTTTCAGCCATTTGCGGCTCGTCTCTGGCAACGGCGGCCACCATGTCCAAGGTCGCAATGCCGGAAATGCGCCGCTATGGCTATTCCGACGAGCTGTCGACGGCATCGATTGCAGCGGGCGGCACACTTGGTATCCTTATTCCGCCGTCGGTGATCCTGGTTATTTACGGGCTGCTGACCGAAACCTCGATTGGGAAACTTTTCGTTGCGGGTATCATTCCCGGTCTGCTTGGCATTCTGTTCTACCTGCTCGCCGTCAGATGGACCGTCGCGCGCAAACCCGAGTCGGGACCGGCGGGTGAACGTCACGGCTGGTCCGAGCGTTTGTCGGCGGTGCGCTCAGTCTGGGCCGTCTTGCTGCTGTTCTTTCTGGTTATTGGCGGATTGTACGGAGCTTTCGATTTTCATCCGCTGAACCTGACCTTCAGCCCGACCGAGGCGGCAGGCATGGGCGCAATGGGCGCTTTCCTGATCGCTCTGTCACGAGGTGGGCTTACTTTGGGGTCGACGTTTGAGGTGCTGAAGGAAACCACCTATACCGCAGCGGCATTGTTCTCGGTTCTGATCGGGGCACAGATCTTTTCGAATTTCATCAACCTTGCCGGTCTGCCCGAAGCGCTCATCGCATTGGTTACGGCCTATGACGTGGAACCTTTTGTGGTGATCCTGATGATCCTTGGGATCTATGTCATTCTCGGATGTGTCTTTGAATCCCTGTCGATGCTGCTGCTTACGGTTCCGATCTTTTTCCCGTTGGTCACATCGTTGGGGTATGATCCGATCTGGTTCGGCATTGTTGTGGTTGTCGTGACCGAGATCAGCCTGATCACTCCACCCGTCGGCTTGAATGTCTTCATTCTGAAAGGCGTGGTCGGAGATGTGTCAACAGGAACAATCTTTAAGGGTGTCACTCCGTTCTGGGTGGCGGATATCTTCCGGCTGGCTCTGATCGTTCTGGTGCCATGGTTGGTGTTGGTTCTGCCTGAACAAATGGGGGCGATGGGGCACTGATGTTCTCTCTGACCGCGCTTCCAGACGGGTTTCACACAGATCCCTATCCTGCCTACGCTGCGCTGCGCGAAGATGCACCCGTCTGCTGGCAACGTGACGGATCGGTTATCCTGTCCCGATACGAGGATCTGGACCTTGTTTACCGGGACACGTCGCGATTCATATCGGACAAGAAAGCGGTATTTGGTCCCAAATTCGGGGTCGACAGCCCCTTGTATGAACACCACACCACCAGTTTGGTGTTTAATGACCCGCCGCTGCATACCCGTGTTCGCAAGGTGATGGTCGGCGCGATGAACCCGCGCGCGTTGGCGCAAATGGAACCGGGTCTGATCCAGCTTGTCGATGGGCTGCTGGACGAGATGCTGGTCAAGGGCAACGTCGAACTGATCGAGGATTTTGCCGGAGCAATCCCGATCGAGATCATCGGCAATCTGCTGGGTATACCACGATCCGAACGCGGGCCACTGCGCGATTGGTCTCTGGCCATTCTTGGAGCGTTGGAGCCGCAATTGACGCCAGAGCAGGAAGAGTGGGGTAACCGCTCGGTCTCGGATTTCAAGGACTTCCTGCGGCATATCATCGAGGATCGCCGCGCCAACCCCGGGGACCCGGCAACGGATGTCCTGACCCGGCTGATGCAGGACGACACGGATGGTGGCCTGACCGAGGTCGAGCTGTATCAGAACTGCATTTTCATCCTGAATGCGGGTCACGAGACCACAACAAACCTGATCGGCAACGCATTGGACCTGTTGGACCGGCACCGCGACAAGCGGGCGGAGTTGCTGGCCGACCCGGATCTGATCGGTTCGGCCGTGGACGAGTTTCTGCGGCTGGAAAGCCCGAACCAGTTCGGCAATCGCCTGACCACCGTTGATGTAACGTTCCACGGTCAGTCCATTCCGGCTGGTACTGATGTTCATCTGTGTATCGGTGCGGCCAACCGTGATCCACGGCAGTTTGACCAGCCCGACGAGATGATCTTGGACAGACGCCCCAACAAGCATCACGCCTTTGCCGGAGGGCCTCATACCTGCGTTGGTCTGACTCTCGCGCGTCTGGAGGGCCGGGTGGCCGTGGGTCGGTTCTTGGCCCGTTTTCCAGACTATCGCATCACCGACGGCGCCGAACGGGGCGGGCGTATCCGGTTTCGGGGGTTTGCACGATTACCCGCGCGGGTCTGAGAAATCCGGCGAGGGAAATTTACTCGGTAATTGATTGACCGACCGTACGGTTTAAAATATGATTTCGCGAGACCGGCTTGTGGCAGCGCGGGGATCGCGACAAAGATGAGGAGACGCTCATGACTATCCAACAGATTTCCAGCTTTGCAGCCGGTGAGTGGGTTTCGCCCGGCGAGGGTGCCCGCGCGATAGCTAGCGCTGTGACCGGCGAGGTTATCGCCACAGCGGGTAACAATGCTTTGGATGTCCAGGGGATGTTGGACTATGCGCGCAATGTCGGGGGGGCGGCACTGCGCAAAATGACGTTCCATGAACGGGCCAAAATGCTCAAGGCGCTGTCCGTCCATTTGGGTCAGCACAAGCAGGCGATGTATGATTTGTCTTTCAACACCGGTGCCACGCAATCGGATCATATGATTGATATCGACGGCGGCATCGGAACGATGTTTGTCTTTGCCGCAAAAGGCCGTCGTGAAATGCCGGACGGACATGTCTATCTGGATGGCGATGTCGAGCAGTTGTCGCGAAACGGCACTTTCCTGGGGCAGCACATCTGCACCCCGCTGCAAGGTGTGGCAGTTCATATCAACGCGTTCAATTTTCCGGTTTGGGGGATGCTGGAAAAGCTTGCCCCAACTCTTCTGGCGGGCGTTCCGGCGATTGTAAAACCCGCCACAAGCTCGTGTTATGTGACCGAGCTGTGTGTCAGGTTGATGCTTGAGTCCGGCATCTTGCCAGCGGGTGCATTGCAGTTGGTCTCGGGTGGTTTGGGTGACATGCTGGACCGTCTGACCATGCAGGACGTGGTCAGCTTTACCGGATCCGCCGATACGGCCCTGAAACTGCGCTCCAACCCGGTGATCCTTGAGAACTCGGTACGGTTTGTTGCGGAACAGGACAGCCTGAACTGTTCGATCCTTGGCCCCGATGCCGCGCCGGGCACGCCGGAATTTGACCTCTTCGTGAAGGAAGTCCAGCGCGAGATGACCACGAAGGCAGGGCAGAAATGCACCGCAATCCGTCGGATCATCGCACCCGAACCGCAGGTACAGGCGGTAATCGAGGCGCTGTCGGCACGACTGGCGAAAACGGTCATTGGCGACCCAAAGCTGGAAACCACCCGTATGGGTGCGTTGGTTTCGAACGGTCAGAAGCGTGATGTTCTGGAGAAGACCGCTATCCTTGGGCAAGAGGCCGAGCGTGTCTTCGGCAACCCCGATGATTTTGTGGTTGAGGGCGCTGATGCCGAAAAGGGTGCGTTCCTGCCGCCCATGCTCTTCCACTGCGCCAATCCTGACGCGGCGCAGCGCGTGCACGACACCGAAGCCTTTGGTCCGGTCAGCACAGTGATGGGGTATCGCGATCTTGACCATGCCATAGAACTGGCGAACCGGGGGCAGGGCTCTCTGGTGGCATCGGTGATCACCCATGATCCCGAGGTGGCGCGACAGGTTGCCATGGGATCAGGGGCTTATCATGGGCGTCTGTATTTCAACAACCGTGACTCGATGAAGGAATCCACTGGTCATGGCTCACCTCTGCCGCACATGGTTCATGGCGGTCCAGGACGCGCCGGTGGCGGCGAAGAAATGGGCGGGGTGCGGGGTGTGAAACACTATATGCAGCGCACCGCCATTCAGGGTTCGCCCGATCTGCTGACAGCGATTGGCCGGAAATGGGTGCCTGGCGCGACCGAAGTCGAAGGTGCTGCTCATCCCTTTACCCGTCGGTTTCACGATCTGTCGATTGGCGAGACCCTTCACACGGCGCCGAGAACCATCACCATGGAGGACATTGAACACTTCGCCAATTTCACCGGTGATACCTTCTATGCGCATATGGATCAGGCAGCGGCGGAACGTAACCCGTTCTTCCCGGGCCGGGTAGCACATGGGTACTTGCTGTTGTCTTTCGCAGCCGGATTGTTCGTCGAACCGAACGAGGGGCCGGTTTTGGCAAATACCGGTCTTGACGGGCTGCGTTTCATGAAACCGGTCGAGGCTGGCGACACCATCAAGGTGCGTTTGACGGTCAAGCACAAGACCAAGCGCAATGATGACTACGGCGAGGTTCGCTGGCACGTTACCCTGACACAGCAGGATGATGACCTGGTCGCAGAATATGAGTTGCTGACCATGGTTGCCTACTAGGCACAAGTGCAGGTGCGCAGGGGCTGGATGGCAATTCCCTCCGGCCCGATTATACTGTGCTTATGAAAGATACGGCTCCAGAATGGTTCGAAACCTGCGTCAGCCAGTTGACCACAACTGGCACGCAACGTGTGTGGTCAGTGCTGGTCACGATTTTCGGTGATCTGGCCCAGAGCGGGTCTGACCAGGTTAGCGGCGCGCTGATCACAGCGCTGACCAACCTTGCTGGGATCAAGGCCGAAGCCACGCGTGTTGCGCTGCACAGGCTGCGCAAGGAAGGCTGGATCGAAAGTACGCGGGTCGGGCGAAACAGCGTTCACAGACTGACTGAATTTGGCCGCAGTCAAAGCGCCGCCGCCGCCCCGCGCATCTATTCCCGCGAGACGAATACGCCAGAAATCTGGCATATGCTTATCGCCAGCAACTCGGAATGTTCGCGAAAAGAGCTGGCAGATCTGATGCTGACCGGAGATTATATTTCAGTTAACCCCACAACAGCCATGTCGGCAGGCCCCGTCCCCGAGAACCTTGAAGAACTGCTGGGTGTTGAAAGCAGCGCCATTTCAGTTCCACGCTGGCTGTGCGACCTTTGTGGCCCTGAACCGTTGAAGTCAGCCTATGATCAGTTCTTGCACTCCATTCAGATCACCGAGCAACTGTTGCCTGTCGATGGCGTCGGCGATCCGCTGAAAATAGCGGTGCTGCGCGTATTGATTGTGCATGGGTGGCGTCGTTTGGTTCTACGCCATCCATCCCTGCCCCCGGCCTTTTTGCCTGCTGATTGGAAAGGCACGGAGTGTCGCGCGGCGGTGTCCCGATTGCTGGGACAATTGCCCAAACCGGATCTTGCCAAACTGGAATCTGCGGTGGGTTGTTAACTCTTTTCTTGCCGTGTCCGGGGATGGCGCTCTTGGGCGTTGGAAGACGGATGTGAAAGAAGTGCCATTTAATGTTACAGAAAGCTGACAGAAGCGATTACATGGTAACATAATGCTTGCGCCGAATCGATTGAGCATTTATTAACCGACCAGACGGTTAATGACTTGTGTTCCAATGGGAGACCCAATTGATGGACGCCTTCATCTGCGACGCAACCCGCACCCCGATTGGGCGATATGGTGGTGCGCTTTCATCGGTTCGCACGGATGATCTGGCGGCTATCCCGCTAGCGGCCCTGATGGCGCGCAACCCGCAAGTCGACTGGACCAGTGTGGATGACGTCATTTTTGGCGATGCCAACCAGGCAGGAGAGAGCAATCGCAACGTTGCCCGGATGGCGGCACTGCTTGCCGGATTGCCGACGGACGTGCCGGGAACAACGATAAACCGCTTGTGCGCCAGTGGTATGGATGCCGTCGGAATGGCGGCGCGTGGTATCAAGGCAGGCGATTATGATCTAGCTGTTGCGGGTGGCGTGGAAAGCATGTCGCGCGCACCGTTTGTAATGCCCAAAGCGACGTCGGCGTTTACGCGCAGCAATGCGGTTTACGACACCACGATTGGCTGGCGCTTTGTGAACCCAAGGCTAAAGCAGCAGTATGGCGTCGATTCCATGCCGCAAACGGCTGACAATGTCGCCGAAGATTATGGGATCAGCCGTAAAGACCAGGACGCCTTTGCCGCGCGCAGCCAGGCGAGATGGGCTGCGGCCCACGCGGCAGGCGTGTTCCACGAGGAAATCACACCGGTTACGATTCCACAGCGCAAGGGCGATCCGATTGTTGTCGATACGGATGAACATCCTCGCCCGGGAACCACAGCGGAGAAACTCTCGGGCCTCAAGGGTGTGAACGGGCCGGACAAAACAGTGACCGCAGGGAACGCCTCGGGTGTGAATGATGGTGCAGCCGCGATCCTGATGGCGAACGAAGCGGCAGCGACAAAAAACGGCCTGACCCCGATTGCCCGTGTGGTTGGCATGTCCGTCGCGGGCGTCGAGCCGCGGGTCATGGGTATTGGTCCGGTTCCTGCCAGTCGAAAGGTTTTGGCACGCGCCGGGCTGAGCATCGACCAGATGGATGTGATCGAGTTGAACGAAGCTTTCGCGTCGCAAGGTCTGGCTACACTGCGAGAGTTGGGCCTGCCCGATGACGCCGCCCATGTGAACCCGAATGGCGGTGCAATCGCCCTTGGTCATCCATTGGGAATGAGCGGCGCTCGACTTGTGTTGACCGCAGCGTACCAACTGAAACGCACCAAAGGGCGCTATGCGCTTTGCACAATGTGCGTCGGCGTCGGGCAAGGCGCTGCACTTATTCTTGAACGCGTGTAACGGAGGAGACGGGACATGTATGCTCAGATGGTAGAATCCGAGGCGTCAAACGATGATCCTGAAAAGCTTGCTGAATTTCAGGCGCGGATCGACGCGGATATCAAGATTGAACCCAAGGACTGGATGCCTCAGGGGTATCGCAAGACGCTGATCCGCCAGATCGGACAGCACGCGCATTCCGAGATCGTCGGGCAATTGCCCGAAGGGAACTGGATCACACGTGCACCGACGCTTCAACGCAAGGCGATCCTTCTGGCCAAGGTGCAGGATGAAGCCGGCCATGGGCTCTACCTGTATTGTGCGGCCGAAACACTGGGTGTCAGCCGCGATGAGATCACCGAGATGCTACTGGACGGTCGCATGAAATACTCGTCGATCTTCAATTACCCGACGCTGAACTGGGCGGATATCGGCGCGGTCGGATGGCTGGTCGATGGCGCTGCCATCATGAATCAAGTGCCGCTGCAAAGAACGTCTTACGGGCCGTACTCACGCGCCATGATCCGCATCTGCAAGGAAGAAAGCTTCCATCAGCGCCAAGGTTATGACGCGATCCGCAAAATGGCCGAAGGCACGCCCGAGCAGCGCAAGATGGCGCAGGATGCGATGAATCGCTTCTGGTACCCGTCGTTGATGATGTTTGGACCGTCCGACAAGGATTCCGTCCACTCCGCGCAGTCGATGGCCTGGAAGATCAAGATCAACACCAATGATGAGCTGCGCCAGAAATTCGTCGACCAGACCGTCCCACAGGCCGAATATCTGGGACTGACAATCCCCGACCCGAACCTGAAGTGGAACGAAGAGCGCGGGCACTACGATTTCGCAGAGCCGGATTGGTCGGAATTCTTCGATGTGATCAAGGGCAACGGTCCCTGCAACGTCGACCGACTGGCGGCGCGCAACAAGGCCTGGGATGACGGCAAATGGGTGCGCGACGGGCTGTTGGCCCATGCGCGCAAGAAACAGGCCGGCAATCTGGCCGCCGAATAAGCTTACCCTGAGGAGGAAACCCGATGAATACCGAATGGCCCCTGTGGGAAATCTTCATCCGCGGTCAACATGGGATGAGCCACCGACATGTCGGCTCGCTGCATGCCCCGGACGCGGAAATGGCGATCAAGAATGCACGCGATGTTTACACCCGCCGCAACGAAGGCGTGTCGATTTGGGTGGTAGAAGCCAACAACATCTCGGCCTCGTCGCCCAGCGACAAAGGCCCGTTGTATGAACCCAGCGAAAGCAAAGTGTACCGCCACCCGACCTTTTTCGACATCCCCGAAGAAGTGGGGGCGATGTGATGACCCGCGACGAAGCGTTTCAGCAGTTCCTGCTGCGGATGGGGGACAATACCCTGATCCTGGGCCATCGCGTCAGTGAATGGTGCGGCCACGCGCCAGTGTTGGAGGAGGATATTGCACTGGCCAACACAGCGCTGGACCTGATTGGGCAGACCCAGATGTGGCTTGGCCTTGCCGGCGAGATAGGTGGCGGCAAAACCGCCGATGATCTGGCATTTCTGCGCGACGCGTGGGATTTCCGCAATGTGTTGCTGGTCGAGGTTCCGAATGGTGATTTCGGCCGCACCCTGATGCGCCAGTTCCTGTTCGATGCCTGGCATTCGATCATGCTCGGCCGTCTTCTGACATCCTCTGACGATCGTGTCGCCGCGATTGCTGCCAAAGCCAGCAAGGAAGTCGCCTATCATCTGGAGCGTTCGGCAGAAACGGTCGTAGGTCTGGGTGATGGAACCGAAGAAAGCCACACCCGGATGCAGGCGGCGCTGGATTACCTCTGGCCCTATGTGGGCGAGATGTTTGTCAGCGACGACATCGACGCTCAGATTGCTGCGGCCGGGATTGCGCCGAACCCGGCCGATCTGCGCGAAGAATATGATGCGCTGGTCAAACGGGTTCTGGCCAAGGCGACATTGACCCTTCCGGAAAGCCGATTTGCCCATAAAGGCGGGCGGGACGGGCGCATGCATACCGAACATCTGGGCCATCTGCTGACGCAGATGCAGTGGCTGCAGCGCGCCTATCCCGGTGCAAGCTGGTAAAAGCGGATGCGGGTGTCGACTGACCAGATATGGAGCTGGCTGGATGCCGTGCCCGATCCCGAAATCCCGGTTATTTCCGTCGTGGATTTGGGCATTGTGCGCGATGTGCGCTGGGACGCTGACACTCTGGTCGTAACCGTCACGCCAACCTATTCCGGTTGCCCGGCGACATCCATCATCAGTATGGATATCGAAACCGCCCTGCGCGATCACGGCATCGGAGATCTGCGCATAGAAACCTGCATCTCACCAGCCTGGACAACTGATTGGCTGAGCGAAAAAGGTCGCGCCAAGCTGGAAGAGTTTGGCATCGCCCCGCCACAACCGGCGGGCGGGCCAGAGCGTTGCCCGCATTGCGGCAGTAAAGCGGTTGAAAAGGTCAGCCAATTCGGCTCGACCCCGTGCAAGGCCCATTGGCGCTGCACTGACTGCCTGGAACCCTTTGACTATTTCAAGTGCATCTGAGGAGGAGCACCGGATGGCACGTTTTCATGACCTGAAAGTCACCGACATCCACAAAACCATCCGCGATGCGGTTGTCGTGACGCTTGAACCCGTCAACGGCGCGGCGGATCAATTCGATTTCACGGCAGGCCAGTACCTGACGTTTCGCCGCGACTTTGACGGAGAAGAGCTGCGCCGGTCCTACTCCATTTGTGCGGGCAAGGATGACGGGGTACTGCAAGTCGGGATCAAACGTGTCGACGGCGGCGCGTTCTCCAGTTGGGCCAATTCCGAGCTTAACGTCGGGGACGTTGTGCAGGCGATGCCACCGATGGGCAGCTTTCACACTCCGATCGATGCGAATGCAGAAAAACAATACCTTGGCTTCGCTGGCGGCTCTGGCATCACGCCGGTTCTGTCGATCCTGAAGACAACACTGACCCGCGAACCCAAGTCCCGCTTTACGCTGATCTACGCCAACAAGGGCATCAACACGATCATGTTCCGCGAGGAGCTGGAAGACCTGAAGAACCTCTATATGGGCCGCCTGAACGTCATCCACATTCTGGAAACCGACGCGCAGGAGATTGACCTGTTCACCGGTCTGGTAACGCAGGAAAAATGCGCTGACCTGTTCGAACATTGGCTCGATATTCAGAACGTGGACACAGCCTTTATCTGCGGTCCCGAGCCGATGATGCTGGGGATTGCTGCCGCGCTACGCGCGCATGGTCTTGACGACAGGCAGATCAAGTTTGAACTCTTTGCCAGCGCTCAGCCGGGCCGGGCCAAACGCAAGGAAGGTGCGGCAGATGCGGGTACGCAGGCGAACCAAACCAGCGCATCAATCACTCTTGATGGGTCCACTCAGACGATAACTCTGCCCAAGGACCAGTCCATTCTGGACGCAGCCTTGGAAAATGCCATGGACGCCCCATACGCCTGCAAGGCCGGTGTCTGTTCAACCTGCCGTTGCCGCGTTCTGGAAGGCGAGGTCGAGATGCTCGCCAATCACGCGCTAGAGGATTACGAGGTTGAAAAAGGCTATGTGCTGAGCTGTCAGGCCTATCCGGTCACCGACCGCGTGGTCGTG
>NZ_JBXWSG010000049.1:0-26891 GCF_059613305.1 Ruegeria sp. BHSB056
GGCGTTGTGACATCGCCTTCGGGCGCGGTGATCCGTGACATTCTGCACCGGCTTCGGGACAGGTTCCCGCGCAAGGTGCTGATCTGGCCGGTGGCCGTGCAGGGTGCAAACTGCGCCCCCGAGGTTACCCGCGCCATCGAAGGGTTCAACCAGTTGACACCCGGTGGCGCGCTGCCCCGTCCTGACCTGATCATCGTGGCCCGTGGCGGTGGGTCGATCGAAGATCTTTGGGGCTTCAACGAAGAGAGTGTCGCGCGCGCCGCCGCCGCATCGGACATACCGCTGATTTCGGCCGTTGGGCATGAAACCGACACGACCCTGATCGATTTCGTCTCGGACCGCCGCGCGCCTACACCCACAGCTGCGGCAGAGCTGGCCGTGCCGGTCCGTATCGAACTGCTCGCCTGGACCGGCGAGCAAGGCGCCCGCCTGTCGCGCGCGGCAACGGACGCGGTGCAGCGCCGTTCGCAAAGGTTGCGCGATTTGTCCCGCGCCCTGCCGCGCCCGGACAGCCTGTTGAACTCCCCCCGGCAACGCCTTGATTTGATTGCGGATCGCCTGACCCCGGCTTTGACGCGAGGAGTGCAAAACCGCCGCCTGCAAGTAGTGGAACTGTCAGCCCATCTGCGCCCGTCAACTCTGCGCACTCTGGTCTCGGCCAGGCAAGAATCATTGCGCAACCTGTCTTCACGCCTGTCCCTGCGCCCGTTTCAACGCGAGATCGGCCAGCACGCGCAAAACCTTGCCCGGCTTGCTGATCGGATGAACGCGGCGCAGACCACGCGGCTGGATCGTCTGAAACATCAGCTTGAGGCCACTGACCGCCTGCGCGAAACGCTCAGCTACAAGGCGACGCTGGAACGCGGATATGCCGTGGTCCGCGCAGATGGGAATGTCATCACGACCAAAGCCGAGGCCGCAAAACATACAGCGCTGGACATCGAATTCGCCGATGGCATCCTTGGCACCGGGACAGCCGTAAAGCAGCCCAACCGGAAATCCAAACCGGATGCACCAGATCAGGGATCGTTGTTCTAAGCCATGCTGACAATCTGGGGCCGCAAAACGTCATCGAATGTTCAGGCCCTGATGTGGTGCGTCGGAGAGCTGGATCTGCGCTGTCATCGCCACGATGCAGGGCACAGGTTCGGCGGGCTGGACACCGATGCCTTTCGCAAGCTGAACCCGAACGGCACCATCCCAGTACTACAGGATGGCAATCACCCACCGCTGTGGGAGACCGGCGCAATCCTGCGCTATCTGGCGAATGCCTATGGCGGGAATGCCTTCTGGCCACGCGACCCGGTCCAGCAGGCCGAAGTCGACAAATGGGCGGAATGGGCCAAGATCAACGTTGCGATGGGTTTCACAGTGCCCGTGTTCTGGCAGGTTGTGCGGACGGCCCCGGCGCAGCAGGACCAACACACGATTGAACAGGCTGTTGCCGCGCTGGATAGAAAACTGGCACTTGCCGATACCCGACTGTCAGAAAACACCTACCTGTGCGGGCCCGATCTGACACTGGCCGATATTCAGCTGGGACATATCCTTTATCGCTATTACGACATCGGCATATCCCGCGCGCTCCTGCCCAACTTGCGACGCTATTACGATAAGCTGACAGAAAGACGCCCGTATCAGGAGCATGTCATGCTCAGCTATGATGAGCTTCGGGTGACCTAGTCAGACCCCGACATCGGGGCCATAACACACCATTTCTTCCCCGATATCTTCCGCCTCGTACAGCTCGGTCGCCTGCGGGTCGCCTTCAAACTGCGCGACAAGGCCACCGCCAGATCGCGTAAAGACCCAGCATTGCGGGTCAAACCGGTCTTCGTAGATGAAACAAATCTGCTCTTCCTGCTGATACCATACACCTTCCTTGCAATCGCCATCCAGAAAAGACCAGATCACGCGGCGGTTGGGCAAATAGCGTTCGACCCCGTAAACCTGCCCTTCGAACCCGTAAAACAGGGTCTTGCCCTGCGTATAGGTGTCGAATTCGGGGCCGGACAAAGGGGTCTGGGCCGCAACGGGCGGCGTGGCAAAGCAGGCGAGAATCATCAGCGCTCGGAACATATGCCCATTGTGTCAGATGCGATCCCGCTATGCCATTCACCCTTTGGCCAAGGGTGGGGAAACACGCTTAACTCCACGTAAGCGCTTGATTAAATGCCCCGCTCGGGATGAAGGTATTCGAAAACCGCGGTGAGGTGACATGACAACCCTTCTCTTCTGGATCGCCCTTGGCTGCGCATTGGGATACCTGCCCCTGACGGCCCGACCAGCCAGTTCCTTGCGCACTGTGCTGAAAACCACCTCGGTCGCCGCGCTGGCAGTCATTGCGGTTCTGCAGGGCAGCCCATGGATGCTTGCCGCTGCGCTTGCCCTGTGCGCAACCGGGGACGCGCTGTTGTCGCGTGAAACGGATGCCACGTTCATGGCCGGCATTGCCGCTTTTGCCGCCGGGCATCTGGCCTATGTCGCCCTGTTCCTGTCGCATCCTGCCAGCTCCGCCAGCCTGATCTGGGATGCCCCCGCGATCGTGTGGTCTCTGGTCATTCTGGGCATTGTCATGGCCACACTGCTTGCCCCCCGCGCCGGAGACCTGAAAGGCCCTGTTCTGGCCTATATCCCGATCATCCTTGGCATGGGGATCACCGTGCTGGCGCTGCCCCAGACAGGTGCCTTGCGATGGGCATTCCCGGCTGCAATCGCCTTCATCGCGTCCGATCTGATCCTTGCTACGGAAAAGTTCCTGCTGCCTGCGAACCACCCCGCCCACAAGCTGACGCCCTATCTGATCTGGCCGCTCTACTGGGGCGCGCAATTTGGTTTTGTCTTCGCTTTTGCGTGACCCTTTGCAACTGCCGCAAATCCGCATTAGGTGAAAGGAACACCTGCGGAGACCAAATATGGCGTTTTTCTCAAAGCTAAAGGACAAGCTGTTCAAATCCTCATCCCGCCTCGAACAGGGGCTGGACGCCATCGTCGAGGATGGTGGCGAGGAAACCGCCGCACCCGACCCTGTCCTCCCCGAACCTGAGCCCGAGCCGCAACCGGTTCCCGAAATCCCGACCCCTGAACCGGCGCAGGAACCGGCTGAACAACCTGCCCCCGCCCCGGCGGACCCCAAGCCCATTGTCCCACCGCCAGAAATCCCTGAATCCAAAGGCATCCTGAACCGCCTGTTCAGCCGCGGCAGCGCTGCCACAGAAATGCGCCGCACGCTGGATGACGATATGCTGGAACAGCTCGAAGAGCTGCTGATCGCTTCTGACATGGGCGTCGACACCGCCCTGCGTGTCACCTCGAACATGGCCGAGGGGCGCTTTGGGCGCAAACTCTCGACCCGGGAAATCAAACAGTTGCTGGCGCAGGAAGTGGCCCGCGTGATGGAACCCGTGGCCAGGCCCCTGCCGATCTATCCCAAACGTCCACAAGTGGTGCTGGTCGTCGGCGTCAACGGCTCGGGCAAGACCACGACCATCGGCAAACTGGCCAGCCAGTTCAAGCAGGCTGGCAAAAAAGTCGTCATCGCCGCCGGTGACACCTTTCGTGCTGCGGCCGTCGAACAGCTGCAAGTCTGGGGCGACCGCGCCGGGGTTCCGGTTCTGACAGCGCCCGAGGGCTCGGACCCCGCCAGCCTCGCCTTTGACGCGCTGACCCGGGCTCAGGCCGAAGGCGCGGATCTGCTGATGATCGACACCGCCGGACGCCTGCAAAACCGCACGGATCTGATGGAGGAACTCGCCAAAATCGTCCGCGTCATCCGCAAGGTTGACGAGACCGCGCCGCACAACACCTTGCTGGTCCTCGACGCCACCACAGGTCAGAACGCGCTGAGCCAGGTGGAAACCTTTCGCAAGCTGGCCGATGTCTCGGGCCTGATCATGACCAAGCTGGACGGAACCGCCAAGGGCGGTGTGCTGGTCGCGCTGGCCGACAAGTTCGGCCTGCCGATCCACGCTATCGGTGTGGGAGAGCAAATCGATGACCTTGCCCCCTTCGACCCCGAAGAATTCGCCGCCGCCCTGACCGGGCTCGACAAGGGCTGATCCGCCTCTTCATCTGGCCCTAAATATCCTCGGGGGTGTGGGGGCAGACAGCCCCCACCTCTCTCCGCCCTACAAAAGGTCTGCGTATTTGAGCGACTGGCTGATCTCACTTGAAGGCACCGAAGCCGGTCACCAACTGGCGCTGGCACTGGCGTTGATGGCCGCCTTCCTGCACGCCGCGTTCGGGGCGCTACAGAAAGGCCGCCATGATCCATGGTTGTCCCGTGGCGCCATTGACGCCAGCTATGGTCTGATGGCCGCCCCGTTTGCCTTTTTCGTGGTGCCCTGGCCTGAACCTCATATGTGGCCGATCTTCGCCCTCGCCTGGCTGATCCACATTGCCTACAAGACGCTGCAAGCCGCAGCGTACACCAAAGGGTCCTACACGGTCGTCTATCCGGTGGTGCGTGGTACGGGTCCGCTGTTCACTGTCATCGGTGCCTATCTTCTGTTCGGCGAAACATTCTCGGCCGTTCAATGGCTGGGCGTGGCCACCTTGTTGGCCGGGATATTTGGGTTGGCCGCCTACAACTTCAGGTTCCTTGAAACCAACAGGGATACGCTGGGCATCGCGTTGACACTGGCGATCGTCACGGGCCTGTTTGTCGCCCTCTACACCACCTATGACGCCTATGGCATTCGCGCCACCGCCGACCCGTTCACATTTCTGGCCTGGTTCTTCATGATCGACGGTGCGGCCATGCCGGTCTATGCCTTCCTCAGATGGCGCGCGATGGCGCATCGCCCTGCGCCCGGCCCGCTGATGCTGCGGGGTCTGGCCGGCGGCATCATCGCGCCTTTGTCCTTCGGGTCGATCATGCTGGCCACACGACTGGACAAAGTCGGCGAAGCCGCCGTGCTGCGCGAAACCTCAACCGTCTTTGCGGCGCTGATCGGCTGGCTTGTCCTGAAGGAAACCGTTGGCCCAAGACGCATTGCATTGATGGCATTGATTGCACTTGGCGCCGTAATAGTTGAAATGGGCGGGTAAGCAGCAGGACATACCGATGACAGGCAAAAAAGACATCAACCCATTTCTGAAACAGGCGTTGGAGCTTGGCCCGCCGCTGGCCTTCTTCTTCATCTACCTGCGCTTGCGTGATGACAGCTTTCTGATCGGTGGCACCGAATATTCCGGCTTTATCATCGCAACGATTATCTTCGTCCCCCTGATGCTGGGGGCAATGGGTATCCTGTGGTACCTCACCGGCCAGCTTAGCCGGATGCAGATTTTCACGGCCTTCATGGTCATTTTCTTTGGTGGCCTGACCGCATGGTTCAATGACGAGCGGTTTTTCAAGATGAAAACCACGCTTGTCTATGGCCTGTTCGCCCTGATCCTTGGCATCGGCTTGCTGCAAAAGAAATCTTATCTGGCCTACGTATTGGATGAAATGCTGCCTATGAAACACGAAGGCTGGATGATTCTGACACGCCGCCTTTGCGCCTGTTTCGCTGTTCTGGCCGCGGCAAACGAGTTTGTCTGGCGCACCATGTCGACCGACCTTTGGGTCAAGATCGAGACCTTCGGATTTCCCATTGCGCTGATGGCCTTCCTGATGCTGCAATTCAGCATCCTGCAACGCTATATGGACGACCCGGAACAGAAATAGCTGTTCTGACGTCGCCATACCTGCAAAATCAAACAAAATTCTTGGCTTAGCCGCCGAGCTATGGGAAGTTGTGTCACCACCCACACTCACACCTTGCCCAAGATCGGTGTATACATGACGGCCTTTCCCACCAGCGGCTTCCTTTCCGAAGCCTCCGACGGGCTTAGAGAGATGCTTTCCGCGCAGGCGACCGACATCTCGCTGGCTCAAGGAGAAACCCTTTTCGAACAAGGCGATGAAGGGGATTCGCTCTATGCCATTCTGGCAGGCACGCTTGAAGTGTCCTTTCTGGCGATGAGCGGTCGAAAGCTGACGCTGACGCTGATGCGCCCAGGTGAAGTTTTTGGCGAGATTGCGCTGTTTGACAACGGCCCGCGCACGGCAACCATTGCGGCGGCCGAGCCATCGCGCGTCCTGCGTGTGCGTCGCAATGACGTCATGAACCAGATCAGAAAACAGCCTGATCTTGCCGTGGATCTGATCCGATTGGCCGGGCTGCGGATGCGATGGATGGGGTTGCAGCTGAACGAGCAGGTCTTTTTGCCCATGCCCATTCGGCTGGCCCGAAAGCTGCTGCATCTGTCGGAATTGCAGGACGACCCGACGCAGCGCATCACCCTGTCGCAGAGCGAACTTGCCGAATTTGTCGGGGCCACGCGCGAGGCCGTTTCCAAGACGATCTCGATCTGGAAACGCGACAATATTGTCGAATCCTCGCGCGGCGGCTTGTTGATTCAGGATTTCGACGCATTGCGGGAACTGGCCGATTCCGAACTTATCTGAACCAGTGTGATCTGGTTCACATACGAGAGGGTTTGTGTTGACCTAAGGTGAAGTTGTTACCGTTGGAGGTCAGAGAATCATCCCCGATATCTGTCCACTGATCTCTCCCTGTATCTGAGCCATACGCAATTTCAGCGTATGGCTCATTTTCTTTCTGCATGCCTCTTCAGGTGTTCAGGCAATGAAAAAGGCCCGGCGCTTGTCCCGGCCTTTTCCAATCATTCTTCCAGGCTCAGCGCCACAAATCGCGGCTCGCCCCCCCTGCGGACCAAAAGCAGCAGGGATTTCCGCCCAGCCTCTCGCGATTGGTCCATTCTGGCTTCCAGATCCGCGATGCTTTCCACCTTTTGCTGACCCGCTTCGGTGATCAGGTCACCCGCGCGCAACCCTTTCGCGTAAGCCTCAGACGCTTCGTCAACATTCGAAATCACCAGACCCTGGGCATCTGCGTCCAATCCCATATCCGCGCGCAGCGTATCTGTGAGCGGGGAGATGGTCAGCCCGAGAATATCGGCGTTTTCTTCGACCGGAGCATCCTGCGTTTCTTCTTCGTCATCGTCTTTGCTTTCTGCGTCCTCACGGCGTCCCAGCGTGACCAGAATTGTTTGCGTGCCGCCATCACGGTGTACAATGACCCGCACGGCTTTGCCGACTTCTGTTTCGCCGACCTGACGGACCAGACCACGGGTGTCTTCAACTTCGACACCGTCAAAGCTGATGATCACGTCGCCTGCTTTCAGACCGGCCTCCTGGGCGGGGCCTTCTGGGACATCGCTGATCAGCGCGCCGCCGGGTTTTTCCAGCCCCATCGCCTCGGCCATATCCTCGGTCACGTCCTGAATGCGGACGCCCAGCCAGCCGCGTCGGGTTTCGCCAAATTCGCGCAGCTGATCGACGACCTTTACCACCACGTTCGACGCCATCGAAAAGCCGATACCGATCGAGCCACCGTTGGGCGACAGGATGGCTGTGTTCACGCCGATCACTTCGCCGTCCATGTTGAACAATGGACCGCCCGAGTTGCCCCGGTTAATCGCCGCATCTGTCTGGATGTAATCATCATATGATCCGCTGAGCGCCCGGTTGCGGGCCGATACGATACCAGCGGATACAGAAAAGCCCTGACCCAGCGGGTTGCCCATGGCAATCACCCAGTCCCCCACACGCGCCACGTCGCTGTCGCCAAATTGCACGTATTTCAAGGGGCCGGACGCCTCGACCTTGAGCAGCGCGATATCGGTTTTCTCATCGGTTCCGATGACCTTGGCCACCAGTTCTTTTTTGGGCTGCCCGTCACCGGGGAAGAATTCCACAAGGATTTCGTCAGCTTCCGCAATGACGTGATTGTTGGTGACAATGAAGCCATCTTCAGAGATCACAAAACCCGACCCAAGGGCGTTGCTGCGTCGGGGTGGGCTGTTGTCATTGCCGCCATTGCGATCCTGAAACTCGCGAAAGAAATCCTCGAACGGAGACCCCTCGGGCACGATACCCTGTGGGCCTGTCTGACCTTCGATCAGGGTGCTTGTGGTGATGTTCACCACGGCCGGGCTGATCTTTTCCGCCAAGGGCGCCAGGCTTTCGCCTCTGGCCTGGGCGGAAACCGACTGCGCCAGCACAAGCAGTGTACCGGCAAAGGCCAGCCACAACAGCCGCATCCAAACACTCACGTCGTCCCACCGGACGGATAAACTGCGCGCTTTCGCCTGCACTTGAGCTCTCCTTGTCGACAATCTTGCCAAGGCCTGTTTCGGCCTTTCTTAGTTTCCAATGTAGTCAGTTTAACCCGGTGAGCAACTCGGGATCGCAGCGAAATCACCCGCACGTGAAACCGCCCCGTCAAAAGCCCAGTTGATATGCCCCCCAGAGCAGGATCAAACCGCTGACAACACAAAGCAACCCGGCCAGTCGCCGGCCCTGTTCGGGCATGGCGCGCAGCGCCTCCAGCATCCGTTCGATAAGCGAAGGGGCCAGCGCATAGGCCAGCCCCTCGACAATCAGTACCAGCCCGAAGGCCAGAAGGATCATGCCCATCATTCGGACGGCGCCGCCACCGGTGCCCGCCGACCAGTTGGCGAACTGAGGTAGTTGAAGAAGTCCGAATCCGGGCTTAGCACCAACGAGCTGTTTCCGCCCTGAAGCGCATTTTCATAGGCAGACAGAGAGCGGTAGAATTCAAAGAACTCGGGGTCTGCTCCGTAGGCATCCGCAAAGATCGCGTTGCGTTCGGCGTCGGCCTCACCACGAACAATTTCAGATTCGCGGCGGGCATCCGACACAAGTTCCACCACTGTACGATCGGCTTGCGCGCGGATACGCTGTGCGGCTTCCTCACCACGGGCCACTTCATCTGCCGCTTCACGCTCGCGTTCGGCACGCATACGCGCAAAAGTGGCTTCGAGGTTGGCTTGCGGCAGGTCAGTGCGTTTGAGCCGGACGTCGATCACTTCAAGACCCAAATCACGCGCTTCGGTAATGGCCCCATTGCGGATGCGCAGCATTAGTGCCGCCCGATCCGAGCTGAGGATATCGTTCGAGCTGACGGAACCTAAAACTTCGCGCGTTTTCGCCCGCAAAATGGAATCCAGCCGCTGTTCTGCGGTATCGATACCGCCCGCACCCACCGCTTCGCGGAACTGGCGCACGTCGGTAATCCGATAGCGTGCAAACGCGTCAACCACCAGACGACGGTCATCCAGAGGTGTCACCTCCAGTGGTCCGACCTCGCGGCTCAGAATACGGTCGTCATAGCGGACGACTTCCTGAATGACCGGAATCTTGAACGCAAGACCCGGATCTTCCTTGACATCAATGACGCGACCGAATTGCAGAACCAGTGCTTTTTCCCGTTCGTCGACGATGAAGATCGACGATAGCGCAGCCACTACAAGAACAAAAATGACAGGCAGAACAAAAGTTGATTTACGCATCTTTTAGTTCCCCTCGCCCGAGTTGCGGCGCAATTCGTTCAGCGGCAGATACGGGACAACGCCCTGCCCCTGCCCACCGGCATTCTCATCCAGAATGATCTTGTTTACGTCGCCAAGGACCTGCTCCATCCGCTCAAGATACAGACGCTTGCGCGTCACGTCTGGTGCTTTGGCGTATTCCGCCAAAACCGCGCTGAAGCGGCTGGCCTCACCCTGTGCTTCGTTCACGACCTGGGCGCGATAGGCTTCGGCTTCTTCCAGAACCTGTGCCGCTTCACCGCGCGCACCGGCGAGAACCCGGTTGGCATAGGCATCAGCCTGCTTTTCAAGCCGGTCACGTTCCTGACCCGCTGACTGAACCTCGCGGAATGCGTCCTTGACCGGTTCTGGTGGGTCGGCACCATCAAAGTTCACACGAACAATATTGATGCCTGAACTATAGCTGTCGAGCGTGGATTGAATCAGCTCCTCAAGCCGTTCCGCGATAACCGCACGGTCGCGGTTCAGGATCGGCGCAAGCGAAGATTGCGCGATAATTTCGCGCATCGCTGATTCCGAAACCGCCTGAATCGTTTGTCTGGGATCGCGCAGGTTGAAGAGGAAATCTGCCGGATTGGAGATGTTCCAGACCACCTGAAAATCGATATCGACAATGTTTTCATCGCCCGTAAGCATCAGACCCGCATCGCTTCCACGACCACCCGAGCCGATGGTTTCCGTCTGTTCGACCTTCACCGGAATAACTTCGGCCGTCACAACCGGCCATGGGGCAAAGTTGAGACCTTCTGTACCGATCCCCGAGAAGCGACCAAACAGCAGCTCGACCGATTGTTCTTCGGGTTTGACCGTATAGGCGCTGGCCACGCCCCACATCACCAGAGCGGCGATGCCGCCCAGAAGCAGGGTGCCCTTGGTAAAGGCCGGGCCACCGCCGCCCTGACCGCTACGGCCACCGCGGCCAGAACCACCACGACCGCCCATGAGGACGCGCAGCTGCTCCTGGCCTTTTTTCATCAGTTCGTCGATCTCGGGAATATGCGGACCATCGCTTTCGGGGGGCTTGCGCCCGTCCCCGTTGTTACCCCGATTTCCTCCGCCACCGGATGAGCCTCCGCCCCCCCAGGGGCCTCCGCTATTGCCCGCCATATGTAACTTTTCCTTCGTTTTGGACCGTGTGATCACGGGTTCCCTTGTAACGTGTGTGCGCGCGCTTGCAAATCAAGCCGTGCGCACAGGTTGCCGCATTGTCACCAGTTCTTCGGCCATGACCGGGTGAACTGCAACCGTTCGGTCAAAATCTTCCTTGGTCGCGCCCATCTTTACAGCGATTCCCGCCAGCTGGATCATCTCGCCGGCACCGGGGGCGACAATATGGCAACCCAGCACCTTGCGCGTGGCCTGAGAGACGATGAGTTTCATCAGTACCCGCTGCGTGCCGCCAGCAAAGGATTTCTGCATCGGCTTGAAAGACGTGGCATAAACCTCAATCGGTTCCTGTTCCGCTGCCTCTTCTTCGCTGAGGCCGACAGTTCCCATCTCAGGCTGAGTAAAGATCGCGGTCGGAATCAAGTCGTGATCCACCGGTGTCGGATTGCCCTTGAACACGGTTTCCACAAAGGCCATCCCCTCGCGGATCGCCACCGGGGTCAGGTTCACCCGGTCGGTCACATCGCCAATGGCAAAGATCGAGGGCACAGCGGTCTGGCTGTATTCATCCACGATGATCTCGCCCTTACGGCCGCGTTCAACGCCCAAAGCCTCCAGCCCAAGGTTATCGGCATTCGGCGCACGGCCCGTGGCATACATCACCACATCAAAACTCTGCTCGGAGCCGTTGGTGGCCTTGACCCAGATCTTGTCGCCCTGCTTTTTCATCTCGATCACATTGGTGCCCAGATGCAGGTCGATGCCGTTCTGGCACATTTCTTCGCTGATCAGTCCACGCGCCTCGTCATCAAACCCCCGAAGGATCTGTGCGCCGCGATAGAACTGAGTCGTCCTGACCCCCAGCCCGTTCATGATCCCGGCAAATTCACAGGCGATATAACCGCCCCCTACGATCAGGATGCTTTCAGGCAGCTTGTCCAGGTGGAATATCTCGTTCGACGTAATCGCCAGTTCCGAGCCCGGAAAATCCGGAACAACCGGGCTACCGCCGGTGGCGACCAGAATGTGTTTGGCCGTTTTGCGGGTTCCGTCGGCCAGCTCGACCGTGTGGGCATCCACAAGGCGCGCACGCTGGTCAAAGCTTTCGACGCCGTTGTTCTTCAGGATATTGCGATATATCCCTTCCAACCGATCAAGCTCGGCCACCAGCTTGCCGTGGAAGGTGCTCCAGTTGAACGCGCCGGGCTGAATATCCCAGCCATAGGCCTGCGCGTCCCCGACCATGCCCGAGTATTCGCTGGCAAAGACCATCAGCTTCTTTGGCACGCAGCCCCGGATTACACAGGTGCCGCCATACCGGTCTTCTTCGGCCAGCGCGACCTTGGCACCGGTTTCGCCCGCCGCAACACGCGCCGCGCGGACCCCGCCCGAACCTCCACCGATGACAAAAAGATCATAGTCAAAGCTCATGCCGGGTTCCTTCGTTCAACTTGCAAAATTCTCTGGATATCTGGGCGTAAAAAACCCTGTGCCAACCCCCGGCGTGGAAAATTCGAACTTTCATAGCCACTTGCCGGAGGGACCTGCACGATACTCAGTCCGAAAAATCGGAAAACAGGTTATCGCGCGATCCGCTGAGCAGCTGATCCATTGCGACCGTACCCGCGTTGATATCACGCAGCTCGACCCGGCCATCGCCATGGCCGATCACGACCTTGTCGCAGATGTCGATGAACAGGCCATTTTCCACAACACCGGGCACCTGGTTCAGAATCAGCGCCATCTGGCGCGGGTTGCCGATGCGCTTGAGGTGCAGGTCAAGGATGTGGTTGCCCTCATCGGTCACAAACGGGGCCTCGCCATTCATGCGTAGCGCCGAGGATGTCCCAAGCACATCCATCGTATCCAGCGCTTCCTCGATCAATGTGCGCGTTGTCTGCCAGCCAAAGGGAATGACCTCGACAGGCAGCGGAAAGGCCCCCAGAGTTTCAACTTCTTTGCCTGCATCGGCGATGACGATCATCTGATCGCTGGCCGTGGCCACAATCTTTTCCTGCAGATGCGCACCGCCGCCGCCCTTGATCAGGTTCAGGTCCTGATCGAACTCATCCGCGCCGTCGATGGTCATGTCCAGCCAACCGGCCTGATCCAGTGAGATAACATCGATACCGACCTCGCGGGCAAGCTGCGCCGTGCGGGTCGAGGTTGGAACACCCTTGATCCGCAGGCCGTCTTCGCGCACCCGTTCACCCAGACGGCGCACCAGCCAGGCGGCTGTCGATCCTGTGCCAAGGCCCACGCGCATCCCGTCTTCGACCATGTCGGCGGCACGGTACGCGGCAACATATTTCGCGGTGTCGATTGGCGACAGATCTCTGGTCATGGCAGCTTTCCCAGTTTATTCTGACGGAGTTATAGGGAATGCGTCAGGCGACTGCGACCCCATTTTGCGATCCGACAGGTGTTAAGATGTCTCAGGACTACGCGTTTCCTGTCGGAAAAGTCGCAATCATGTCTTACACCCACATCTTTGCGCTGTAAGTTGCGCGCATGTTGACCCGGTACCGCCTGCATTACGCCCCTGACAACGCCTCGCTGGTGATCCGGCTGGCGCTGAACGAGATGGGCGTAGCTTATGAAACCGTGGTGGTGGACCGCCGCCAGAACGAGCAGGACAGCGACGCGTACCGGTCGCTTAATCCCAACGGGCTGATCCCGGTACTGGAAACGCCGCAGGGCCCGATCTTTGAAACCGCGGCGATCCTGCTTTGGCTGACAGAGCGCCATGGTCAACTGGCCCCGGCGGCGGATGATCCTGAACGCGCCGGATTTCTGAAATGGCTGTTCTTCGCGTCCAACACGTTGCATGCGGATCTGCGCATCCTGTTCTACGCTGAAAAATACATAGACGCCTCACAGGCCGACACGCTGCGCGCGGGCATCCGACCCCGGTTGCAGCAGCACCTGCGGCTGCTGGATGCGCTGGCGCAACGCGGGCCTGAGTGGTTTCGCGCAGGTGTCCCATCGGTTCTGACCTATTATGTCGCCTGCATGATGCGCTGGATGGCCCTGTACCCCGTAAGTGCTGACCGCAGCTGGTATCAACTGGCCGACACGCCGCATCTGCTGAAAATGCTTCTGCACCTTGAGACACGCCCTGCCACCCGTTCGGCAATCGCTGCGGAAGGTTTGGGCGTTACACCCTTCACATCCCCTACTTACGCTAATCCCCCGGAAGGCTCGGCTATCTGATATGTTCCTATCTGTCTTCGATATGTTCAAAGTGGGCATTGGCCCGTCTTCATCGCACACAATGGGCCCGATGGTGGCCGCGGCGCGCTTTCTGGACATGATGCGCGCGTCCCCCTTTGAATTTACCGGTCTGAAAGGATCGCTGCACGGCTCGCTTGCCTTCACCGGCGTCGGCCACGCGACCGATCGGGCGACCATTCTGGGTCTGGCGGGCTTTGTTCCCGACACCTATGACAACGAAAAGGCCGAGGCCGCGCTGGCCGATATCGCCCGCACGCACACCGTAACGCCCGAAGGCCTGCCGACGCTTCAGTTCGATCCCAAGGCGGATCTGATCTTTGACTACGACAACAATTTGCCCGGGCACGCCAACGGGATGATCCTGATGGCTACCGACGCACAGGGCGATGTCATCCTGCGGCAGGTGTTTTATTCGATCGGCGGCGGCTTTGTCCTGACCGAGGAAGAACTGGCCGAAGGGAAAGACACCGATGAAGGCGACCCGGTCCCGTTCCCGTTCAAATCCGCCGCAGAAATGCTTGAGATGGCCAAATCCAGTGGCAAGACCATAGCCGGGATGAAGCGCGCGAACGAGATCGCGCGGGGCTGCGCCGACAGTTTCGCGAAAGGATCGGCCCGTTTGTGGGACGTCATGAATGCCTGTATCGAACGCGGCTTGACCACTGACGGCATCCTTCCGGGCGGTTTGAAAGTGCGCCGCCGCGCGAAAGGCATCTATGATGCGCTGATGGCCGAACGCGGCATGAACCTGACCGCGCCGCACACGATCAACGACTGGATGAGCGTCTATGCCATGGCGGTCAACGAGGAAAACGCGGCAGGCGGGCAAGTTGTCACTGCGCCAACCAACGGGGCCGCAGGTGTTCTGCCCGCTGTTCTACGCTACTATCTGGACCACGTACCGGGCGCGTCCGAAAGCCATATCGAGGATTTCCTGCTGACCGCGGCGGCCATTGGCGGGTTGGTGAAATACAACGCCTCAATCTCGGGTGCCGAAGCGGGATGTCAGGCCGAAGTTGGCAGCGCCGCTGCCATGGCGGCAGCCGGGCTTTGCGCCGTGATGGGGGGAACCCCTGAACAGGTGGAAAATGCCGCCGAGATCGCGCTGGAGCATCATCTGGGCATGACCTGCGACCCTGTTGCCGGACTGGTTCAGGTTCCTTGTATCGAACGAAACGGGTTAGGCGCTATCAAAGCAGTTTCAGCCGCCTCACTGGCCTTGCGCGGGGACGGTCAGCATTTCGTGCCGCTGGACGCGGTGATTGAGACGATGCGCCAAACCGGCCATGACATGCATGAGAAATACAAGGAAACCTCGCTGGGTGGTCTGGCTGTGAACGTACCGAACTGTTGAAACAGAAAGCGAGGGGCGACATGCGTGGGCATTGTCTGTGCGGCAAGATCCGGTTCGAGGTCGACCCTCCGGTACTTTCATGCGTCACCTGCCATTGCGACAGTTGCCGCCGCCAATGCGCAGCGCCGATGACAACGTATTTCGGAGTTCGCGATGGTCATTGGCGGTGGATCGGTGAAGAGCCCAAGCGCTTTAACTCCTCTCCCGGTGTCGAGCGCAGCTTCTGCCCGCACTGCGGCACGCCGATGTCCTTCCGGTCAACCGCCATGTCGGATGTGGTGCACCTATATGTCGCGACGCTGGGCGCTCCTGAAGCGCTGGAACCAACGTTGCATGTCGCGCATGAAGAAAAGCTGAAATGGCTGAAATTGGAGGATGGTCTGCCCACCTGCAACGGGCCGGATTACACCAAGGTTCAGCCCCTGCCCGACCGCTGACAACAGCGCTTCCCTCTGCGTCGCGAAACAGATAGCGTCGCGCTCATGACCCAGGACAGACCCGTCTTTGGCATCTTTTTGATGCTTGGTTTTTGCGTGCTCGCACCCTTGGGGGATGCGATGGCGAAGCTGTTGGGTGAAACCACACCGCTGGGTCTGCTGGTCATGGTGCGTTTCGCGGTGCAAGCGGTGATCCTGATCCCCCTGGTTGCGGTGACGGGGCGACCCTGGCGGATGCGCGGCCGCATCCTGCGGCTGACCCTGCTACGGACGCTGCTGCATATCATCGGCATTTCGGCCATGTTCAGCGCGCTGCAATTCCTGCCCTTGGCGGATGCCGTTGCAATTGCCTTTGTCATGCCATTCATCATGCTGCTGCTGGGCAAATATGTTCTGGAGGAAGAGGTCGGTTCCCGCCGTCTTGCCGCCTGCGTCGTTGGGTTCATCGGCACATTGCTGGTCATTCAACCCAGCTTTGCCGAGGTGGGTGCACCTGCGTTGCTGCCACTGATCGTTGCCGTGGTTTTTGCCTTGTTCATGCTGGTCACCCGGCAAGTCGCGAAAGAGACCGATCCGGTGTCGTTGCAAGCCGTGTCCGGCGTATTTGCGACGATCCTTCTGGCTCCGCTCCTTCTGATTGGCACGCAAATGAACATTCAGGAGCTCTCGATGACCCTGCCATCCAGCGATCTGAACTGGCTGCTGATTGCGATCGGGGTGTTGGGTACGGTCGCGCATCTGCTGATGACGTGGTCGCTGCGCTATGCGCCGTCTGCCACACTGGCCCCGATGCAATATCTGGAAATCCCGGTTGCAACCCTGATCGGATGGGTGATTTTCAACGACCTGCCCGATGGATTGGCTGCGGCTGGCATCGTCATCACCATTGCCGCAGGCCTGTACGTCATTCTGCGCGAGCGGGCCAGCGCCCGGTCTGCCCCGACAGAAACACCTGCATAAGCGGATCAAGTGCTGTGCGCGGGATCATCACCAGCAGGCCCGGCCCATCCATCTTCAGCTCGACAGGCGCCCATGCACGGTTGGATGTTCCCACCTGCCCGTCCGGCTGAAAGGCCAGATTATCAATCGGCCATTCCAGCCCGGTACTGCGCCCCGTCACCGGCTGCATCGGAAACAGCGAGACCACATCGCCGGGCGCAACCGGCAGCTTGATCTCTGGCGGCGCATGAAAAACCAGTTCACGTTCGCCCAGCAATATGCAGGCCTGATCCTGCCGCCGGACCAGAACGTTCAGAACGGCCAGTTGATGATCAAGTCGCCCGCCAAGAAACCCAGCCCCCAGAACCAGAGGAGCGTGCAGATTGCGCAGGGCCTTGTCGAAATCGGTGCTATCCTGTTCGCGGATGGCAAACAGGCGATCCGTGGGAATTTTAGCTTGCGTCGCTTTGCTCAGCGAATCGAAGTCACCGATCACCGCATCGGGAATCCGGCCTGATTCTGTCAAAATGTCCGCTCCGCCATCGGCGGCAACGACCGAATTGACGCGATTCAGCACCAGATTCAGGTCTCCAGACCCGATAAATCCCCCTCCGAACAGCCCGATTGGATCGATAGAGCGTACAATTGGCTCGATTTTCCTAAGATTGGCCATTTTTCCCGGATTTGGACACATTAAGACCACAAAATGATAGGTTCATGCATAAAGTTCAGAGCCTTCGTGTGCTCCCGATTCCGGGTAAGTGGGCTCTCGTAGTTTGTAAAGGACGTGCGTCTGATGGTACAGAATAACAAGGTATTAACCGTTTCATATGGAACCTTCTCCTGCACTTTGGAAGGATTTGATGATTCCTTTGAAACGATGAAAGCCATCGCCGAGTATTTCCGCGATCTCGCAGCGGATGACCGTTACTTCGGTTCGGAACCCCCGCAACCTGATGCCGAAATGCTGACCCGCATCGCCCGGCGTGATGCATCACAGCGCGTCGAAGCCCGTCAGAACGAATCCGGCCTGTTGCTACGTGCCACTCAGACAACCGAAGCGCCAGTTGCTGCTGAAGAACCGGCCTCGCACACGGCCGCGGTCAATGTAGCCGAAACTCCCGCTCATGTTCAGCCACAACCGACCCCTGCGCAGACCGGGTTCGCCGAGGCAGAACCTGTCGCAGACACCCCGCCCCCGGCTGCTGACAGCATCGCGGCGAAACTGCAGCGTATTCGCGCGGTCGTCTCTCATTCCGATGTGCCCGCTGCCGAGTATTCCGAAGACGAAGACTCGTCTCTGCTGGCCAAATCCGCTCCTCCGGTAGATGCTGTGGCCGCCGCGTTTGAGGCTGGTGCTCTCAGCGCGGATGACTTTGCCGAACCCAAAGAGCCTGAAGCCCAGGAAACCGAAAAACTGGCGGCACCTGCAGTTGACGAGGCGCTTGACGAGGAGGCCGCGGAACCACAAGCGGCTGAGACAGTTGATGCGCTGATCCCCGAAGTTGCTGAAACTCAGATCGAAGAAACCGTTGACTTGCAGGCGCCCCTGACCCCCCAGCCCCTGCAAATCGACGAGATCGAAGACGCGCCGGTGGCGGATCAGTCCGCCGCCGAGCCTCTGTTGGCTGATCTCGAAGACGTTGCCGAAGACGATTTCGACGAAGAGGATGCCCCCAACATCCTCAACGTAGAAGACGTAGCAATTGAATCCGACGATGAACCGGTCGAGGACGATCTGGCACAGGGTGTTTTGACCGCAGACGACGAAATGCACCTGCTAACCGAAATTTCCGAGATCGAACAGCACCTGTCCGGTCGTTCGAGCCAAAAACTGGCGGACGATGCGGATCCCGATCAGGATGTGTCGCGCCTTATGGCAAAGACCGGCGAGCATATGGATGATCCCAGCAGCAGCGATGCGCGCGAAACCTATTCGCACCTGCGCACCGCCGTCGCTGCAACCGAAGCCGACCGCGACGGTCAGGGACGCTCGGAAGAGGCGGCCGACAAAGAATACCGCGGTGATCTGGCATCCGTGGTCAGCCCACGGCGACCCGAAATCAAGGTAACCAGCATGCGTCCGGCACCGGAAGCTCCGGCACCGCTCAAGCTGGTGGCCGAGCAACGGGTGGATGAACACGGAACATCCGCAAGTCCGGTCTCGCCACGTCGTGTCACTACAGACCAGGAAACATCGGGGTCCGAGGAAGGCGGTTTCGCACAGTTTGCACAGGAACAGGGTGCGCAATCGTTGCCTGATCTTCTGGAAGCGGCTGCCGCCTATCTGTCCTTCATCGAAGGTCAGGAGCAGTTTTCGCGCCCGCAGCTGATGAACAAAGTGCGTTCACTGAAACAGGATGAGTTCAATCGCGAAGAAAGCCTGCGTTCTTTTGGGCAGTTGCTGCGCGATGGTAAAATCGAGAAAGCCGGAGGCGGGCGTTTCGCCGCGTCCAACCTTATCGGTTTTCGCCCCGATGACGAGCGTGCCGTAGGCTGATCACGCTGGAAGGTTATCAAGCAAGGCCGGGTTAACCCCCGGCCTTTTTGCTTTTTGCCATTGGACCATACGCCTGCCCTGAATGACAAAGCCCGAACGTTTCGACTGAAACCAGACAGCCGACACTATACCGCCGAGGACCGCGCGTTTTCCTGCGCGGTGCTCAGCAGGCTCGGTCATTTACACATATCTTACGAGCGCTAGGACTGATCGGGGTCTTCTTTACCGACGCCGCGAAACACAAACTTGAACGGCAGGGCCCAAAGGATGCCCAGCACGATATAAACCAGTAACTCAATCCAGATCGGAGGTCGCCCCAGCAAGTTCACGATCGTCACCACGGCAATGATGTACAGCGGAAGACCAAGCACAAGGATCACCAGCGACCAGCGCCGGCGTGCCTTGTAACTCAGCCCTGTCTTCTGTTTCTCGCGCATCAGTCTGCAAAGGGGTCTGTCACCAGAATGGTGTCGTCCCGCTCCGGACTAGTGGACAAAAGCGCCACCGGGCATTCGATCAGTTCTTCGACCCGACGCACATATTTGATCGCATTTGCAGGTAAATCCGCCCAGCTGCGCGCGCCTTCGGTCGATTCGCTCCACCCCGGCATTTCTTCGTAAATCGGGGTACAGCGGGCTTGCTGATCAGCAGCGGTCGGAAGGTAATCCAAACGCTCGCCATCCAGCTCATACCCCGTGCAGATCTTAAGGGTCTCAAACCCGTCCAGAACATCCAGCTTGGTCAGCGATATGCCGTTCACGCCGCTGGTTGCGCAGGTCTGGCGCACCAGGCAGGCGTCGAACCAGCCGCAGCGGCGCTTGCGGCCTGTTGTCGTCCCGAATTCGTGCCCGCGTTCACCCAGCCGCTGACCGTCAGCGTCTTCCAGCTCGGTCGGGAACGGCCCTTCTCCAACGCGGGTGGTATAGGCCTTAACAATGCCAAGCACGAAATTGATCGAGCCCGGACCGATTCCAACACCGGTTGCCGCCTGCCCCGCAATCACGTTTGACGAGGTCACGAAGGGATAGGTGCCAAAATCGATATCCAGCAGCGCACCCTGCGCCCCTTCAAACAGGATGCGTTTCCCGGCTTTGCGCTTTTCGTTCAGCACTTTCCAGACAGGCGCCGCAAACGGCAGAATTTGTTGCGCGATATCTTTGAGTTGAGCAATCAGCGCGTCGCGGTCAACCGGCTCGATACCCAGACCCTTGCGCAACGGATCGTGGTGTTGCAATGCGCGGTCCACGCGGGCCTCCAGCGTGGCTTCGTCCGCCAGATCGGCAACGCGAACGGAACGCCGCCCAACCTTGTCTTCATAGGCCGGGCCAATTCCACGACCGGTTGTTCCAATCTTGGTGCCTTTGCTCGCAGCTTCTTCGCGCGCACGGTCCAACTCGCCGTGAATCGGCAGAATCAACGGCGTATTTTCGGCAATCATCAGCGTGTCGGGAGTGATTTCAACACCCTGCGCGCGGATGGTTGCGATCTCATTGACCAGATGCCAGGGGTCCAGAACCACACCATTGCCGATAACGCTCAGCTTGCCGCCGCGTACTACACCCGAAGGAAGCGCGTGCAGCTTATAGACCTCACCGTCGATCACCAGCGTATGACCGGCATTGTGACCGCCCTGAAAACGCGCGATTACGTCCGCCCTTTCGCTGAGCCAGTCGACAATCTTGCCTTTTCCTTCGTCGCCCCATTGGGCGCCGACAACAACCACGTTGGCCATATCCGGTCCTTTTCGTGCTGAGTGATCAAACCCGGCTCATATAGCGGGCCAAAAACCGCAGGGAAACCGATATTTCGCCGCAGAGGAAAATCGCGCAAGCGCGCGATGCCTCCGGCGGGGATATTTGCAGCCAGATGAAGAGCGGATCCCCTGCTTCACCTGGCTGTAAATATCCCGGGGGAGGCGCCCGGAACGGGCGGCGGGGGCAGAGCCCCCTAACACTGTCATCCTAAGTGGACAGGTTGCCCGTGCGGAGTGGTCAGGTAAGCCTCTTCCCAGGCCTGATGCACATCCTGCACATCTTTCGGCATGGCAGCGCCCTGTTCGGCCAGCAATGTCTCAAGCGTTTCCAGCCATGCGTGGAAGTAATCGTCACCGCCATCCAGTTCCCGGGCAAGTCCATTGCGTTTCAGTATCGCTGAAAAGCGCACCGCCCAATCCGCCCATTCGAACCGCCCAGCCTCGTTCAGCGCGACGGTGACGGCAAAGACCTGAGCGTGCCAGGGCTGAGCAAAAACCGGCTCGGGGGCTCCGTATGAGATACAGTCGTTCATGCCGGTTGCAGGTAGCTTTGCCAGAGGTCCAGAACCACCTGGTCGGCGGGATGTTCGGGGGCGGCCCAGAGCTCAGATGTCGCAAAGGCCACCGCATAAATCGGCTCTGGCGCCTCACCCAACCCATGCGCATTGGAATCGGGCAGAACATGGGTTCCGTGCAGGCGCAGGATTCGGCCCCTGGCACCGGATGCATAAACAGGCAGGCGCGTGTGACCCCCATCCACGAGACGATTTGCTGCCGGTCGGACCGTGACAACCTCTTGCCCCACAGAAAACAGCGCCGCAACATTGGAAGGCCTGTCCGCAGGCCCGCCTTTGGCCAGCGCTGCGGACACCGCTTCCGCCTTGAGCGCTCTGTCTGCCAAGGGGTGCGGTTTGTCGCCACGCACGCCACGCAGATCTTCCAATGTCAGAACACCCTTTTCGACAAGCAGATCGGCCAGACCGGATATCCATTTCTCATAATACGAAAACCGGGTGTAGTCCTTCGGGGACAGGCGTTCGCGCGCGTGGCGTGAAACGTCGATGTTCCACTGCCCCAGAAAACCAGATGCAAGTGTGACCGCAAGAGCGCGGGCGTGCCAGTCTTCAGCAAAGACCGGCGCATTCTCTGCCTCTGGACGTATCGGACCATCACCGAAACGGCCTCCCATATCGTGAACGCGGGTCATGCGGGCACCCTCGGAAGGCCCGTGCCGATCATGCTGTCGCGCGTCACAAGCGCGGTTAGTTCATCTTCGTTCATCCCGTCTGTGCCTTCAGGGCGCATGGGCAAGACAAGGTAGCGAATTTCGGCCGTCGAATCCCAAACCCGTACAGAGGTGTCTTGGGACAAGGTGACGCCGAACTCGGCCAGCACCTTACGCGGTTCTCGCACCGCGCGGGCTCGGTAGGCGTCGGACTTGTACCATCCGGGCGGGATACCCAGCAGTGGCCAAGGGTAACAGCTGCACAGGGTGCAGACGACCATGTTGTGCCGATCCGGTGTGTTCTCAACCACCACCATATGTTCGCCCTGGCGGCCATAGTAGCCAAGGTCGGCTACGACCGGAGTGGCGTCTTCAAGCAGGGCAGCTTTGAAGGCAGGGTCGCTCCAGGCTTTGGCAACGACGCGCGCACCGTTTTGCGGCCCGATCCTGTTCTGATAGGTGTCGATGATCTCGTCCAGAGCCGCCGGATCGATCAGCCCTTTGCGAGTCAGAATCGTCTCAAGCGCTTTGACGCGCAATGCGGGTTCAGGTGGCAACAGGGCATGCGGGTGGTCGTGATCGTCATGTGGCATGGCCGCAGCCTGCGTCACAACTCAACGCACTGTCCAGTCCCTTTGGCGTGATGGGATACATCAAGGAAGTTGATGCCAACTCCTGACTTGCCCCCGCTGGCAAACTTGCATAAGTACCACGCGATACACGCCACGCTGTACAGGACCACCATGGAAAACGTCGTTCTCATCATCCATCTTCTTCTGGCTCTGGGCCTGATCGCCGTTGTCCTGATGCAGCGGTCTGAAGGCGGTGGCCTTGGCATGGGCGGTGGCGGTGGTGCGATGACCGGTCGCGCGGCAGCGACGGCTTTGGGCAAGCTGACCTGGATACTTGCAGCGTGTTTCATCGTCACCTCGATCACGCTGACCATTCTTGCGGCTCAGAAATCTACGGGCAGCTCGGTAATCGACCGTCTGGGCGTTCCGGCACCGGCTTCGACCGAGGAAAGCGCTCCGGCTATTCCGTCGGTTGATGATCTTCTGCCGCCGGCACAGGACGACAACGCGCCGCTGATCCCGCAGGCGGATTGATCCACAAAACCTAGAAACCTGAGAGAGGACTGCAACAGCATCTTGCGGTTCTCTTGCGCTTTTGGCGCGAATCCTTTATACGTGAAGTCCCGTGATGCAGCGGTTTTTCGGAACCGCCGGGCAGCTGATTTTGACGTCTCACGGGAGCAGCCGAAAAACTATGGCACGTTTTATTTTCATCACCGGTGGTGTGGTTTCGTCCTTGGGCAAAGGGCTGGCTTCGGCAGCTTTGGGCGCTTTGTTGCAGGCCCGCGGTTATTCGGTGCGTCTGCGCAAGCTGGACCCCTATCTGAACGTCGATCCCGGCACGATGTCGCCCTTTGAGCATGGCGAAGTATTTGTCACTGATGATGGCGCCGAGACCGATTTGGACCTTGGCCATTACGAACGCTTCACCGGCGTGGCTGCCCGCAAGACCGACTCGGTCAGCTCGGGCCGGATTTATTCCAATGTTCTGGAGAAAGAGCGCCGCGGCGATTACCTCGGCAAGACCATTCAGGTGATCCCGCACGTCACCAACGAGATCAAGGATTTCATCGCCATCGGCGAGGATGAGGTTGATTTCATGCTGTGTGAGATTGGCGGTACCGTGGGTGACATCGAAGGCCTGCCCTTCTTTGAAGCCATCCGTCAGTTCAGTCAGGACAAACCGCGCGGCCAGTGTATCTTTATGCATCTGACGTTGCTGCCCTACATCAAAGCGTCGGGTGAGTTGAAGACCAAGCCGACCCAGCACTCGGTGAAAGAACTGCGCTCGATCGGTCTGGCCCCCGATATTCTGGTCTGCCGGTCCGAAGGGCCGATCCCGACCAAGGAACGGGAAAAGCTGGCCCTGTTCTGCAACGTGCGCCCAGACAGCGTGATCGCGGCGCAGGACCTGTCCACCATTTACGACGCGCCGCTGGCCTATCACCGCGAGGGGCTGGATCAGGCCGTTCTTGATGCCTTCCAGATCAGCCCCGCCCCCAAGCCCGATCTGGCCAAATGGGAAGATGTGAGCGACCGCATCCACAACGCCGAAGGCGAAGTGAAAGTGGCCATTGTCGGCAAATATACGCAGCTTGAAGACGCCTATAAGTCGATTGCCGAGGCGCTGACCCATGGCGGTATGGCCAACCGCGTGAAGGTCAAGATCGAGTGGGTGGATGCCGAGGTTTTCGATACCGAAGACGCGGCCCCGTATCTGGAAGGCTTCCACGCCATCCTCGTCCCCGGTGGGTTTGGCGAGCGTGGCACCGAAGGCAAGATCAAGGCGGCGCAATATGCGCGCGAGCACAAGGTTCCCTATCTGGGCATTTGTCTCGGCATGCAGATGGCGGTGATCGAGGCCGCACGAAACGCTGCGGGCATCACCGAAGCCGGGTCCGAGGAATTCGACCATGAGGCCGGGAAGAAACGGTTTGAACCGGTGGTCTATCACCTCAAGGAGTGGGTACAGGGCAACCACAAGGTCGAGCGCAAGGTCGGCGACGACAAGGGCGGCACAATGCGCCTTGGGGCTTACAACGCAGTATTGGCGGATGGATCCAAAGTGGCCGAGGTTTATGGCGGCACGCAGATCGAGGAACGGCACCGCCACCGCTATGAAGTGGACATCAAGTATCGCGACAAGCTTGAAAAAGCGGGCCTGAAGTTTTCAGGCATGTCCCCGGACGGTCGTCTGCCCGAAATCGTGGAATGGGCGGATCACCCGTGGTTCATCGGCGTTCAGTACCACCCGGAACTGAAGTCCAAGCCGTTTGACCCGCATCCGCTGTTTCGCGAATTTGTGCGGGCCGCGAAAGACACCTCGCGCCTGGTTTGATCCCTGACTGTGTCGGACTGTCACCCCACGTTGTTTCGTGGGGACTGACCTCTTAACTGAGTGGAGAGGCAGGTTTTCTGCTTTTGCATTTCACGGTTTCAGGAGATTTCCGATGAGCAACGCAACAACGATCACCAACCTTCAGCAAGCGCTTCATAGGGAGCTTACTGCCGCGCACCAATACCAGTTGCACGCGCATGTTCTGGACGACTGGGGCCTTGATATTCTGGCTGAGAAAATGCGGGGCGAGATGCAGGAAGAGTTGGTTCATTCTGACGCCTTTATCGAACGTATCCTGTTTCTGGGTGGAACCCCCGAGCTTGCGTTTCAGAAAAGCCCGGCCGCAGCGGGCACGCTGGAAGAGATGTTCGCCTCTGATCTCAAAGACGAGAGTGAGGCCGTCGACTTCTACACCAATGCAGCGCAACAGGCGGCTGAGGCCGGTGATGTTGGTTCGCGTACACTGTTTGAACGCATCCTGATGGAAGAAGAAGGTCACAAAGCCTGGCTGGAGACACAGCTGAGTCTTCTGCAACGTCTGGGCGAATCTGCGTTTAGCGCGAAATTCGTCTCTGGCGCCGCGGGCGAAGCCTGAGACCTTGGTTTCAAACCGATGGAAGTCACAGGTGCTGTGCGAAGATGACGCAATCTGTGCCTGTGTCCTCACCTCAAAATGACCTGGCTGGTCGCAAAAACTCTGGCCGGGTCATTGTCGCAGCGTTAGCTGTAGGATTCGCGACAACAGGAGAGTTCCGATGACCAGCCAATCCCAGAAAGCCGTGACCTTTACCAGCCTTCACAAGAAGGGCGATCCTGTCATTCTGTTTAATATCTGGGACGCTGGCAGCGCTGGGGCTGTTCGGGACGCTGGTGCCCAGGCCATCGCGACCGGCAGTGCCCCTGTTGCCATGGCGCAAGGTTATGGCGATGGGCAGAACATTCCACTTGAGGCCGCGTTGGACAATGCACGCCGCATCGTTGCGGCTGTTGATCTGCCGGTAACACTGGATTTCGAGGGGGCTTATGCCGAAGACCCGCAAGGGATCGCGCAAAACGTTCGGCGCGCACTTGACTGCGGAGTCGTCGGGTTCAACTTTGAGGACCAGATCATCGGTGGCGACGGTCTCTATGACATCACCACTCAGGCCAAACGTGTTGAAGCGGTATGCGGCGCTTGCGCGCGCGCGGATATTCCCGCCTATGTCAATGCGCGCACAGATATCTTCCTGAAGGCCGCTGCGGACACCCATGACGACACGATGCTGGATGAGGCCATTGCCCGTGCCAATGCCTATGCTGATGCAGGTGCCAGCGGATTCTTTGCACCCGGGCTAAAGAACGAAGCTCTGATCGCCCGGCTTTGCGAATCCACCACGTTGCCGGTCAATATCATCGCCCTGCCCGGCACGCCGGATACGGCCACTCTGGCAAAGCTCGGGGTTGCGCGGATCAGCTACGGCCCGGTCCCCTATCGCCAAATGCTGGCCTGGTTGCAGAACGCAGCCAAAGAGGCCATGGCCCGGTAAATACAGGTTTCTGTTTCCTCAGGACAAATTGCAACCCATCGATATTGGTCAACGATTGATTGTCGGCCTGTGCGTACCCGGTGCCGCGCAGATCTGATTCAGCGTGGGACATACGCCATACTATAGCAAGACCAGCATTTCGTGCTTGGCCGATCACGACCTGTCGTCTAGGTGTTTGTTATGTTGAAAAGGTTCTTTAAGGCGCTCAGACCGCCTCATCATGAACAATTGCCGGACCCGGATGCAGAACTTGCTCTGGGCGCTCTGATGGTGCGCGTCGCGCAGGCAGATCGCGATTACAAGCTGGAAGAGATCAGTCTGATCGACAAGATACTGGCCCGTCTTTACCAGCATAACGCGATTGAGGCAGCCAAGGTTCGGGCCACCTGCGAAAAGCTACATGCTGCGGCACCGGAAACTGATACGTTCGGCAAACTGATCCGGGAAACCACGGACCTGAAAGAGCGGCTGGCAGCCCTTGAC